>JAZSAA010000063.1:0-2457 GCA_045601625.1 Clostridia bacterium
AAACTGGCGGCATGCGAGTGGTAGGGGCAAATTCTGATTTATCGAGCAGGGCTCGATAAATCAGAATTTGAGTATTTAGTATTTAGTGGTGGGACAAATCCTGGTGGATTTGTTTGATTATAAGGAAACGGTAGAGGATTCAACGTTTCTTGATCCCTTGAATCAAAAGAAATCCGTTAGGATTTCCTCCTCCACTAACCACTAAATACTAAATACTAACCACTGAAATTCTGATTTGTCGCCCCGCGACAAATCAGAATTTCTCCGCGCCCGCCCCGCTGCCGTTCACCAATACCCACGAAGGGAGAAGCGAACCATGCCCCTGAATTACGACGCCCCCGCCCAGGCCATGCAGCCCGCGCTGACCCTGGAGCCGCCGGAGGCCAGGCCCTACGACATCCTGGAGGACCGGGACAGGACCGTGGCCCGGCTGGCGGACTCCGACGAGATCGACCGGCTCACCAGCCAGATCGACATCAGCGACATGACCACCATCCTCACCTTCGGGGCCGAGACCGTGGAGGCGATCTCCAAGGCCTCCGACGGGGTGCTGCGCAGCATGAACCTGGGCCAGATGGACCAGTCCAGCCAGATGCTGGAATCGCTGGCGAAGATCATGTCGAAGTTCGACGCCGACGAGTTGCGGGACAGCCCGAGGCTGTTCGGCCGGCTGCTGGGCAACGTGCGCGGCCAGCTGGAGCGCCTCCTGGCCAAGTACAACACCATGGGCGACGAGGTGGACAGGATCTACGTCCAGCTGAAGGCCTACGAGGCCGAGATCAAGCGCTCCAACCAGAAGCTGGAGGAGATGTTCCAGGCCAACGTGCAGTACTTCCACGACCTGGAGAAGTACATCGTGGCCGGCGACCAGGGCTGCAGGGAGATCGACGATTACATGGCCCAGCGCCAGGCCGAGCTGGACCGCACCGGCGACCAGGCCATCTCCTTCGAGCTGCAAACCCTCCGGCAGGCCAAGACCATGCTGGAGCAGCGCACCATGGACCTGCGCACCGCCGAGGCCGTGGCCCTGCAGTCGATCCCGATGCTCAAGGCCATGCAGTTCAACAACATGAACCTGGTGCGCAAGATCAACTCCGCCTTCATCATCACCCTGCCGGTGTTCAGGCAGGCCCTGGCCCAGGCCATACTGCTCAAGCGCCAGAAGCTGCAATCCGACGCCCTGTCCGCGCTGGACAAACGCACCAACGAGCTGCTTTTGAAGAACGCCCGCAACACCGCCGAGCAGACCCGCAACGCCGCCCGCATGGCCGGCGCCCCGTCCATACAGGCCGACACCCTGCAAAAGACCTGGCAGACCATCGTCGGCGGCATCGAGGATACCCGGAAGCTCCAGGCCTCCGCCCGCGACCAGCGCCAGCGGGACCAGGCGAAGCTGGAGGACATCCGCCGGGATTTCATGCAAAAGTACAACGCGCCGGGCAATCCGTAGCGGCGACGATTCGCCGCCACCGGGTCCCGCGCCGCGAACCCCGTCATCTTGAGCGGAGCGAAGCGCAGTCGAAGGATCTGCCAATCCAACGCCCGCTGACCGTCAGAAGGAGGTTATCATCATGGCAGTTGAACTGAAGAAGGGACAAAAGGTCAACCTGAAGAAGAAGGTGCCCATTGGGGAGATCCTGATCAACCTGAACTGGGATCAGCCGAAGAAGCGCTTCCTGTTCGGTCCCAGGCCCATCGACCTGGACCTCGGCTGCCTGTACGAGCTGAAGAACGGCCGCAAGGGCACCGTGCAGGCCCTGGGCAACGCCTTCGGCCACCTGGACCACGAGCCCTGGATCGCCCTGGACGGCGACGACCGCACCGGCGCGTCCGCGGGCGGCGAAAACCTGCGCATCAACGGCGCGAAGATCCCCGAGATCCAGCGCGTGCTGGTGTACACCTTCATCTACGAGGGCGCGGCCGACTGGCAGACCGCCAACGGCGTGGTCACACTGCGCTACCCCGGCAACGAGGACATCATCGTGCGCATGGACGAGTACAACAACGCCCGCCGCATGTGCGCCATCGCCCTGCTGGAAAACAACGGCATCGACGGCTTTTTCGTGGAAAAGCAGGTGGCCTTCTTCGACGGCCATCCCCAGATGGACCGGGCCTTCAACTGGGGCCTGCGCTGGGTGCCGGGGAGGAAATAACGGCTTGATTCAGAGGTGGATGGTTGGCGGGGAAATTCTGATTTGCCGGGGAGACGGACCCCCTCCGACCCCGCCTGGGGCGGGCCCACCTCCCCTTTCAGGGGAGGCTTTTGGGTAACTTACCGGGAGTATCGGGGGCGGAGCGCCCCGATCTTTAAATCGTACGCGGCGGCGTGTACGCCGCGGGCGGGGCCTTTTTTGCGGCAGGGAGCCTGTCGCCCAGACCAAAAAACGCTTCCTTGCAGATTTGCCGCCCGGAAATCGCCTGCGATTTCAGGCAAATCTGAGGAGGATGTATTGAAGG
>JAZSAA010000064.1:0-4444 GCA_045601625.1 Clostridia bacterium
GATTATAAGGAAACGGCAGAGGTTTCAACGTTTCTCGATTCTTTGAATCAAAAGAAATCCGCAAGGATTTCCTCCTCCACTAACCACTAAATGCTAAATACTAAATACTGAATTCTGATTTGTCGCAGCGCGACAAATCAGTATCAGATCCTCCCAATTTCTCCGAAAGAGGTGCTCTTCATGATCCTTACCATCCTGGGCAACAACGGGCCCTATCCCGCGCCGGGGGGCGCCTGCTCCGGGTATCTGCTGAGCAGCGACAGCGGCGACACGCGCATATTGATCGACTGTGGCACCGGCGTGTTGAACCGGCTGATGGACGTGTGCCCGCCGAAGGCGCTGGACGCGGTGGTGCTCAGCCACCTGCACTACGACCACATGTCCGACCTGCTTCCCATGCAGTACGCCCTGCAGTTCGACCCCCGCCCGACGCCGCTGCCCGTCTACGCGCCGGAGGAGCCGGAGGCCGTGCGCGCGCTGCTGGACGCCCCCTGCTACGACCTCTGGCCCGCCGAGGATTTCACCGTGGGCGAGATGCGGGTGTCCTTCACCCCGGCGCGGCACCCGGTGCCCACCAACGCCGTGGCGGTGAGCTGCGACGGCCAGCGCTTCGTGTTCACCGGCGATTCCAACCAGGACGCGCTGGTGGAGCTGTTCTGCGAAGGCGCGAGCCTGCTGCTGGCGGACTGCGGCCTTTCAAACGCCGACCACAGCTTCTCCGCTCCCCACTACTCCGCCGGCCTGTGCGGTCAGCTGGCCGCGAATACCCACGCCGGGCGGCTGCTGCTGACCCACCTGAACCCGAAGTACGACCCCGACGCGCTGCTGGAGGAGGCCCGCGTCGCCTTCCCGAAGGCAGAGCTGGCCGAGCTGGGCGCGACCTACTACATCTGACCGGCCATGCGCGCCGCCCTTCGCTTCGGGCTGCGGCAGGTCCGCACCCGCCCGCTGGCCTGCTTCGCCGTCGCCTTCACGCTGGGGCTCATGCTGCGCCAGCGAATCGCCGTGCCCACGGTCGCCTGCGGCGTCGCCCTCGCGGCGGTAGCCGGGCTGTGGATCGCCCTGCAGGCGCGTCGCAGGGCCGCCGCGACGCTGCTGCTGCTGGCGGGACTGGTGGCAGGCATGGCGCGCATGGGCCTCGCGCTGGAAGCGATCGAGCCCGTCAGGACCCGCTATTCCGTTGAAATGGTAGGCACAGTGACCTCGGAGCCCTTCACCAAGCCCGAAACCGGGCGGCGCATCTTCCGCTTTGAGCTTGAGACGGCGGGCGGGGACCCCAGCGACCTGTGCCTGCGGATGTACCTGAGGGGCGACGACCCCGAGCCCCTGCAGGCCGTCGCCTGCGGCCAGCGGCTGAAGCTGACGGGCCACATCTGGGCGGCGGACCCGGTGACGAATCCCTACGAGTTCGACTTCGGGGCGTACCTGAACCGGCAGGGCATGGACGCCTACGCCACCGCGAAGATCGAGGACGTGACCGTGCTGGACGAACGGCGCACCCCGCAGACGGCCATCATCGATATCCGGCAGGCCGTCGCACGGCGCATCGACGCCCTGTTCCCGAAGAGCGCGGCCATGATGCGCGCGCTGGTGCTGGGCGACCGGTCACTGCTGGGGGACGAGGACCGGGAAGCGCTGCAGCGCTCGGGCACCGCCCACCTGATCAGCATCTCCGGCCTGCACGTGACGCTGCTGGCGGCGGTGCTGACGGCACTGCTGGGCCTGTTCATGTCCCGGCGGAAGGCTGCCCTGGTGGCCGTGGCGCTGCTGATCCCCTACGGGGCGATGATCGGCTTCACCGCGCCCTTCGTCCGGGCGCTGTGCACCTTCACGATACTCTGCCTCGCGCCCTTCGCAGGCCTGCCCAGCGACAGCCTCACCCGGCTGTGCGCCGCGATGCTGCTGTGGCTGATGGCCAGGCCCATGAGCGTGCAGGACACCGGCTTCGCGCTGTCCTACGCCGCCTCGGCGGGGATACTGCTGCTGATGCCGCCGCTGCGGCGGCTCGCGGGCCTGGAGGCGCTGGACCGCAGACTGCTGTTCGTCGATGGTGCAAAGGGCGCGCTACTGCGGTGCGCGCGCTATGTAGGCGACCTGCTGTGCGCCTCCCTCGCCGCCCAGCTGGCCACGCTGCCGCTGGTGGTGCAGTTCTTCGGCGGACAGCCGCTGCTGGCGCTGCCCTTCAACCTGGTCTGCGTGCCGCTTTGCATGGCAGGGTACATCCTCGGCCTGCTGGCGCTGGCGCTCTCCGCCGTCTCAATGCCCCTGGCGGCACTGCTGGCCAGGGTCCCCGACGCTCTGCTGGCAGGGCTGACGGCCATCACCCACGCCGCCGGGGGCATCGACGGCGGCTACGCCCGGATCGGGCGCTATCCCCTCCCCCTGTTCGCTGCCCACTGGGCGATCCTTTTGGCGGCCTCCGACCTGAGCCGCGTCCGTCCCCGCCTGCGAAGGGCGCTGCCCCTTGGCGTCGTCGGCGTCGCCGCGCTGTCCACGCTGCTGGTGTTCGCCCGGGCCTGGCCCTTCACCCTGGAATTCCTGGACGCCGGGCAGGCCGACTGTGCCGTGGTGCGCAGTCGCGGCAAGACCTGGCTGATCGACGCCGGGGACACCTACACCCCCGCGGCGGACTACCTCTCCGCCACCTGCCTGAAGCTGAACGGCGTCGTGCTGTCCCATCCCCACGCGGACCACGCCGGCGGGCTGTCCGTCCTGCTGGACAGCTTCAAGCCCGACGCCATCTACGTGCCCGCAGGCTGGTTCGACGTGGCGGAGGTGGCCCCGTCTGTCACCGAGGGCATCGACAAGGCCCGGGACATGGGCATACCGATCGTCGAGCTGAAGACCGGCGACGCCGTGGAGCTCTCCGACGCCGCCCGTTTGGAGGTCTACAGCCCGGAGGGCGACGCGCTGCCCGGGGAGGTCAACGACCTTTCCATGCTGGCGCTGGTCACATCCGAAGGCCAGGGCGCGCTGTTCACCGGGGATTTGAGCCAGCTCGGCGAGCCGGAGGCCATTCCCGACGCCGACGTCCTGAAGGTGGCCCACCACGGCTCGGACAAGGGCACCAGCGAGCGCTTCCTCGCCGGCGTCACCCCGGACATCGCGGTGATCTCCGTGGGCGAGAACAACTATGGCCACCCCAGCCAGGAGACGCTGGCGCGGCTCGCTTCCAGCGGCGCGCAGGTCTACCAGACCCGCCAGTGGGGCGCGGTCACGCTGCGCCTGCTGGGCGGCCAGTGGCGCATACATACCTTTTTGGAGGTCCCGAATGAAGTGGAATGAGTTCTACAAGGCCCTGGACGCCGGGCAATTCGCCCCGGTCTATCTGTTTACCGGGCCCGAGGAATACGTCAAGCGGGAGGCGCTGGAGGCCTTGAAGGCGAAGCTGCTGCCGCCGGGGCTGGAGACGCTGAACGACACCACGCTGGAAGGCGTCGCCGCCCAGCAGATCACCGACGCCGCCGAGACCATGCCGATGATGTGCGACCGGCGCGTCGTCACCGTGCGGGACTGGGCGCCGCTGCTCCCGGCGAAGTCGAAGAACGAGGAGGCCGAGGTCGCCTGGATGCAGAAGTGGCTGGAAAACCCGCCGGACAGCTGCGCCCTGGTGTTCTACATGCGCCAGGAGCCGGATGGCCGCAAGAAGATGACCGGGCTTTTGAAAAAGAAGGCCGAGGCAGTCAGCTTCGACCTGCTCAGCGATTCGGAGCTGGCCCGCTGGTGCGCAGGCCGGCTGAAGCCGCTGAAGAAGAAGATCGACGGCAGGGCGCTTTCCACGCTGACCTACATGGCCGGGCGGGAGCTGACCCGGCTCAGCGGCGAGCTGGACAAGCTGGCTGCCTACGTCGGCGACGAGCGCGACACCATCGCCGAGGCGGACGTCACCGCCATCGTCACCCCCTCGCTGGAATACAATGTGTTCGAGCTGCTGAACAGCCTGCTGGCGGGGGACGTGCAGAAGGGTCAGCAGACCGTCAACAGCCTGCTGCAGAACGGCCAGAACGCCATGGGCCTGCTGGCCATGCTGACCCGCCAGATCCGCCAGCTGGCCCACATGAAGTGCGCCCTGGACGACGGCAGGCCCGTGCAGGCCGTGCAGGAGCAGCTGAAGATGCATCCCTATGCCGCAAAACAGACCGCCCGCCAGTGCGCGAAGCTCTCCGCCGGCTGGCTGACCGGCCTGTACGAGGGCTGCGTGGCCTCGGACTTCGCCGTCAAGAGCGGCCGCCTGCGCGACCGCGACGCCCTGGACGCCCTGATCTTCAGGATCGGACTTGAGAGGGGGGAATTGTGATTTGTTCCGGAGGCGGAAAATCCGGAATTCAGTGGTTAGTATTTAGTATTTAGTGGTTAGTGGAGGAGGAAATCCTAACGGATTTCTTCTGATTCAAGGGATCAAGAAACGTTGAAGCCTCTGCCGTTTCCCTTTAATCAAACAAAT
>JAZSAA010000065.1:0-5506 GCA_045601625.1 Clostridia bacterium
CGGCACCTCAACCGCCCTGCCGGAACGGTCCATCGGCGCGACAGCGCTGAGGAAATCCCCGGCGTTTTCCGCCGCGATCTCCACATAGACGTTCGCGCCGCCGTCTCCCGCGGCCTGGACGTCGGCGACGGCCTCATATTCCTGGGCCAAGTCGCGCACCCGGTCGCAGGCGATCGACACGTCCTCCACCTGCAGGGCCAGCTGGCAGGCCGGGGCCATCCGACCGGCAGCCTCGCCCTCGGCCTCGTCGGCCTCGTCAGCCGCCCCGGCGTCCTCGGCTTCAGCGGCGCCGTCGGCCTCTACCAGCGCGCCGGGCGCTTCGTCCCCCCGGACGTTGCGCGCAACGGCATTGGAGGCGAGGGCCAGCCCCGCCGCGCTTTCGTCGATCACGCCCACCACGCTTTCGTCCATCACGGCTTCCGCGGCTTCTTCCTCGATATAGGGCGTCGCGCTCTGCTTCGGCGCGCCCTTCAGCGTGAAGGCCATGCCGATGCCCACGATTGCCACCACGGCTGCCGCCGCGGAGGCGAACCAGCGGCGCAGCTTCCTCTGCCGCTGCTGCTTCGCCGCCTCGCGCACCGCGCCCCGCCACCTGGCCTGGGCCTCCAGCGGCACATCGGCCTCCGGTTCCATCTGCTCGAACAGGGCTTTCATTTGCAGCGTCGAACGAATCGCCGTCGCGCACGCCGGGCACTGTCGCCCATGCGCCTCCATGGCCTGGCGCTGCGCCTCGTCCAGCGCGCCGTCCATCAGCATATCCAGCATGTCGTTGACCTGATTGCACTCCATCGAAAGCCCTCCTTTCCCCATCGTAGTATGGACTTTATTTCATTCATCGATGCTTAGACGTCCAGCCTGTCAAAAAGTTCCGGCCTGGACGCGATTTTTTCCCGCAATTTTTCCCTGCCCCGGCTGATCCTGGATTTTATGGTGCCCACGTTGGCGTCCAGCATCGTGGCGATCTCGTCGTAGGAATAGCCCTCGATGTCCCGCAGCACCACGGCGGCGCGCATATCCTCGGGCAATTCGCGGATGAACGCCTGCAACTGCCGGCGCATGTCGCCGACGACGGCGTGCTTTTCCGGGGTCTGGCCGGGATCCTCCGGCGACCAGCCCGCGTCGTACAGGCCGTCCAGCGACGTGTTCGGGCGGTTCTTGCGCCTGCGAAGCTCATCCAGGCAGGTATTCATCGTGATGCGATAGACCCAGGTCGAAAAGGACGACTGGGCCTTGAAGCCGCTGATGGCGCGGTAAATGCGCAGCATCGCCTCCTGAAGGCAGTCCTGCGCGTCCTCCGGGTTGCCGCACATGCGCAGCGCAACCGCGTACATGCGCCGCTCGTGCATGCCCATCAGCGTGTTGAACGCCGCCGCGTCGCCCTCGCTTGCGCGCTGGATCAGTCTGCTCTCCTCCACGGCCGCCTCACCTCCGCTCTCTGTCAGCCTTGCGTCCTATTATACACCATACCGGCGATAATTGCAAAGCCTTGTTTCCGGGCGCGCGCCTTGTAAGCGTGCAACCCTGGCATGTAATGTTTTTTCGTCAGGGGTTGATTTTTTCCCTAAAATAGGTTATACTTCTTATTGTTTGATCGCGCTGGCGCGATTATTCGCCGGTGTGGCGGAATTGGCAGACGCACCGCACTCAAAATGCGGCGGGAAACCATGCCGGTTCGAGTCCGGCCACCGGCACTTGACAGCTACCCCCGGAACATCCCGTTCCGGGGGTAGCCCTGTTTTACAGATCCTGCGGCTTCGGGTGCGCCCCAGCCAGGGATGACACCGAGCCGCGTCCCGTTCATCACTGGCGCGGAAGACTCGAAAAAGTCAGTAAATGATGATCACCAGACTGCCGTGGCGGCAGTGCTCGAACAGCCAGCGGGCGTTCTTCACCCCCAGGCGGACGCAGCCGTGGGAGGCCTTCTGGCCGAGGGCGTACAGCGAGCCCTCGCGCAAGGTGTCGGGGTCCTTCTCGTCGAACAGCACCGAATGGAACATGATGTCCCCCTCGATCTCGAAGGAATACCGGGCCCAGACGTCGAACTTCGAGAAGTGGTGCCAGGCGTTGGCGGGGCCGCCGTCCAGGAAGATGCCCCTGGGCGTGGAGTTGCCCATGCCCGTGGAGCAGACGAAGGTCTGCACCAGCTCGTATTCGCCGGACTCTGCCAGCTCGTACACGTAGACCCGCTGGCGGTCGATGCTGACCTCCACCCGGTAGGGGAACACCTTGCACGCCGCCTCCGACGAGAAAAGCTTTTTCAGCGTGGCCGTGTCGGCAGTGCCGCTGTCGGGCAGGCCGTTCGCCGCCTGGAATTCCCTCAGGGCGCTCCGGGTCTTTTCGCCGAAGTCGCCGTCGACGCCGGTCCGGGACAGGAAGTACAGCGTGTGCAGCCTGCTCTGGACGCGCCTGGTCATGGTGGCGTCCGTCGCGTTGAATACCAGGGCCAGGTCGCCCAGGAGGTTGTCGATGAGGGCCTGCTGAGCCTCCACGCTCAGCCGGTCGGGGTCGTTAAACAGGTACACCCGCGGGCTGCCCACGGACAGCAGGTAGTCGTGCAGCTGTTCGATGCCCTTCGCGAGGGCCGGTCCGTAGACGCCGTCCGGTATGCTTATGGTCATGCCGCCGCGAACCAGGGCCTCCTGCACCTCGCGCACCGCGATGCCCTCGTCGCCGTTGGCGATGGTGTGCAGCACGAAGTGCTCGGCCGCCGGGGCGTCCTGGGCAAACAGGGCGTCGACAAACGCCCGGTCGAAGGCCTCGCCCCCGATCCCGGCGGCATCGCGAAACGCCTGGGCGGCGGCGACGGCGTAGTCGTCGAAGGCGTCGTCCGCTATGGCGTCCATGTAGCCCAGCGATGCGAGCCTGCGCTCCACGCGCCGGACCTCGTCGCCCTCTTCCCCCGGCCTGATGTCCGAAAGATAGGTGGAATAATCGGCGTCGTACAGCACAAGCAGGGTGACGGGCGTCGCCTCGCCGGTGGGCTCGATGCCCAGGATCTCAGCCCTGCCCTGTGCCTGGAGATGCTCCTGGAAGCGCCTGACCGCCGAGGAGGTGCCCGCGCCGTAGCTGCCATCGGCCTCGCCGGTGAGGAAGCCGTACTGGATCAGCTTCTCCTGGAGGGCGACCACCTCGTCCCCCTTCGAGCCCACGCCCAGGCGTTTGGGCAGCGACCGGACCTGTTCCGAGAACAGGCGCTGGCGGGTCTCGTCGTCGGGCATGCCGGTGGCCTCCAGGCCGTGGATAGCCTGGAACTGCCGCATCGCGGCCTGGGATTTCGCTCCAAACGCGCCGTCCGCGGTGCCCCGCAGGTAGCCCAGGTCGATCAGCCGCTGCTGCACCGCCTTGGCGTCGCCCACCTGTGCGTCGAGACTGGAGAGCAGCTCGAGCGTAGCGTCGTTCACCTCACCCGTCTCCTCCAGGCCATGCTCGACCTGGAAGCGCTTCAGGGCGTCGGCGGTCATCGGGCCGTAAAGGCCGTCCGCCGCGCTGTACAGGTATCCCAGGTCGATCAGCATCTGCTGGGCCCGGACCAGCTGTTCACGGGACTGGGCGGCTTCATCAGCGGCGGCAGGCACCTGCGCCTCCTCCCCGGCCTGGACCGGGGCATTCCCCGCCTCCGGCTCGGCCACGCACGCGCTGCCCAGCGCGAGGCCCAGCGCCGCAAGGATCGCAATTTTCCTGATCGTATCGTACATAGAGCCAATAACCTCTGTATATATTTCTTGATTATCTTATAGTATTCCATTTCCGGAAAATGATCAAGGGCCCATCTGTTACGAAACCCTCAACAATCTCCGCCGGGGGCGTTAAATATGCAGGATTACCTCCTGAACCGCCCCTGTTAACCGGCGATTTGTGTAGAAAGCGTATACTTTCGGGCAAAAAATAGAATTAATAATTTTTTTGTAGACAGACAGGCTTTCATTTGATACAATATAGTGTGATGGGATGTGAATTCATCCAACAAGTTTGAAAGGAGCATTACCTTCATGAAGAGAATCGTATGCTTTGTCCTGGCGCTCGCGCTGCTTATGGCTTGCGCGGCCATGGCCGAGGGCAAGTCTATTACCACCGGCAAGGACACCAACGAGCCCGCGCACACCATGGTGTGCCAGATGGACAACGAGCCTCCGGCCCGGCCCCAGGTTGGCATCGGCTCCGCCGACATCGTGTACGAGACCGAAACCTATAACGGCGGCTACACCCGTTATACCGCGGTCTTCAACGACCCCATCCCCGACCTGATCGAGGCCATTCGCTCCGCCCGCATCGTGCACGCCGACATCTACAGCGAGTACAACGGCGCGTTCATCCACTTCGGCGGCCAGAAGTACGAGGGCAGCAGCGTGTATGATTACTTCGGAACCATCAACGTCGGCAAGCGTTGGGACGGCATCGGCTACGATAACGGCAGCATGAACAGCGATTTCTACCGCGATCGCACCCGCCGCGCCCCCAACAACGCGGTCTGCCGCCTGCACAACCTGTATGAGAAGACCGACTGGTCCAACATCACCTGCAAGTCTCCCCTGCGGTTCGCGGAAACCCCCTATGTCCCCGCCGCCGGCGAGCAGGTAGCCAGCTTCAGCATCCCCTATCGCAACGGCTACGAGCCCTCCTATGAGTGGGATTCCTCCATCGCGAAGTATCGCCGCCTGTACAACGGCAAGCCCTTTGTGGACGGCGCGACCAACGAGCAGGTGACCTGCGACAACGTCATCGTGCAGAGCATGGAGTACGCCTGGTACAACGGCGAATCCGACCGCCCGAAGGTGACTACCGTGGGCACCAACAAGTGCCACTACTTCATCGGCGGCAAGCACTTCACCGGCTACTGGGTCCGCAACGCCATCAGCGAAAACACCACCTATTACGACGACAACGGCAAGCTGGTGGCCTTCAACCCCGGCGTCACCTACATCCAGCTGCTCAAGACCGAAAAGAGCGTCGAGATCAACGGCTGATAGAACCCCATCATCAAAGCCCCGCCAGGAATGGCGGGGCTTTATTATGCTTGCATGGGGAGAGGGAGCTGAAGGGTGAATTCTGATGGTGTTAGTCAGGATATGTGGTGATGAACCCCTCCGACCCGTCTGCGACGGGTCACCTCCCCTTTCAGGGGCGGCTCTTGTGGGACTGGATACCCTTTAGCCTCCCCTGAAAGGGGAGATGGTCCCGCTGGCTGGAGGCCTAGCGAAGCGTCAGGTGGGGTCGGAGGGGTTCTGATTGCCAAGATGAATAGCGAGAATCGCTTATCATCCCAGTTCTGGACTAACACTATTCTGATTTGTCGCCTCAGCGACAAATCAGAATTTGAGCATTTAGTATTTAGTGGTTAGTATTTAGTGGCGGTGCAAGCGGCGCAATTTTCAAATTTTCAATTTGAAAATCCGCGGTTTCGGCCTTCGGCCGAAACTGACTTGCCCGAATTGGAAATTCGGTCAAGTCACCAGCCCTGACGGATTTGTTTGATTAAAGGGAAACGGCAGAGGTTTCAACGTTTCTC
>JAZSAA010000066.1:0-10002 GCA_045601625.1 Clostridia bacterium
TCGCAGAAGGCGGTCATGGCCTCCCGCAGGGGGGAGTACCACTGACCGTTGTACACCAGGTCGGCGTACTCCAGGGCCATGCGCTGCTTGTAGTGCTGGGTGGCCTTGTCCAGGCACAGCTGCTCCAGCTTCTCGTGGGCGGCGTAGAGGATGGTTCCGCCGGGGGTCTCGTAGACGCCGCGGCACTTGATGCCCACCAGCCGGTTTTCCACGATGTCGATGATGCCGATGCCGTGCTTGCCGCCCAGCTCGTTCAGCTTCCATACCAGGTCCACCGGGGCCATCTTTTCGCCATTCACGGCCACAGGCCAGCCCTTTTCAAAGTCGATGGAGATGTATTCGCCCTCGTCGGGGGCCTCCTCGGGGGTCACGCCCATCTCCATGTTGCCGGCGTACTTGGGCTCGTTGGCGGGGTCCTCCAGCTCCAGGCCCTCGTGGCTCAGGTGCCACATGTTCTTGTCCTTGGAGTAGTTGGTCTCACGGCTGATCTTCAGCGGGATGTTGTGGGCCTCGGCGTAGTCGATCTCCTCGTCCCGGCCCTTGATGTCCCAGATACGCCAGGGGGCGATCACGGGCATATCCGGCGCGAAGGCCTTGATGGCCAGCTCAAAGCGCACCTGGTCGTTGCCCTTGCCGGTGCAGCCGTGGCAGATGGCGTCCGCGCCCTCGGCCTTGGCGATCTCCACCAGCCGCTTGGCGATGATGGGCCGGGCGAAGGAGGTGCCCAGCAGGTAGGTGTTTTCGTACTTCGCGCCCATCTGCATCGAGGGGATCACGACCTCCTCGATGAACTCCTTGTTCAGGTCCTCCACATACAGCTTGCTCGCGCCGGTCTTGAGGGCCTTCTCCTCCAGGCCGTCCAGCTCGCCCACCTGGCCCACGTTGCCGGAGACCGCGATGACCTCGCAGCCGGGATAGTTTTCCTTCAGCCAGGGGATGATGATGCTGGTGTCCAGGCCGCCGGAATAGGCCAGTACGATTTTCTTGTATGCCTTGTTGGTCTTCTTCTTCATGGTTATCGCTCCTTGTCGCCCGCGGGCGTGTTTTCGTTCAACTGTGTATATTATAAGCCGATTTTATGCAAAGTCAAGACTGAAAACGCCGTAAATCCGTTAAATATAGGGATTGTTTGTGTATATTAATGAATATTTATGCAATTTTCCGCAGGATGTCCGGCACGGCCAGCACATTGTCGGCGTCCAGGGTCTTGTAATCCACCGAACCGCCGGTGACGGCGTTTTCCCGCTGCGACAGCGCGTCCAGTTCTTCCCAGGGCACCAGGCAGGCGTGGGTCTTGTCTTCGGTGTTCTTGGCGATGCGCTTGAGCTCGCCCCGGCGGTACATGTCGGCGCGGCGGGAGAATTCCGCTTCGCCCATGGGCGTGTAGCCCATGGCCAGGTAGAACGCGCACCAGCGCAAGTGCTCTGTGCGGGACAGGTTCTCCATCACCTCGGGCGAGGGGGGCCACTTCCCGGATATCGCTTCTTCGGGGGTGACGTTCGCGGCCTTCAGGAAGGCGGGAAAGAAGTCCACCGCCGCCCGGCAGCTGGCGCGGCTGAAGGGATCGCAGTCCTTCCAGTCCGCCTCGGGGGAGGGTCCGCCGCAGTACACGTGGTTCAGCACCATGGCGGCGCGGTCCATGCCGCGCACGTCCACGCTGTCCAGGCGGTATTCCACGTCGTCGATCAGCACGGCATCAGGCGTGCATTGTATCACGCAGGGCCGGTTTGGCCGGTTTTCGTACAGCCGGTACAGGTTGTCGGCCAGCTCGGCGTTCTGCTTGCGGCTGCTGGTGCACAGTACGATCAGGTTCGGGGCGAGCTGGTTCAGGCGCTCGTAGAACAGCGCCGAATCCGCGTCGGCGGCATGCAGCCTGATGTCATAGTGCTCCAACAGCGCGGGATAGCAGGCCTCCACGAAGCCATGCAGGTCGTCCATGCGCCGGTCGAAAACCTCGGCGTGGAAAGCGCTGCCCTCCATCTGGCTGTTGACGAGCAGCTGCCGAAGCATCGCGACGCCCATCTTGCCAAAGCCCACCACCATCGCGCGCAGATCGCCCCTGGCGCGGCCGTCGGCGCCAAAGGAGATGAAGTCCCAGGGCGGACGCTTCTTTACCACCAGCCGGGCGATCAGCTCGTACTGGGTGCAGGCGAACAGCATGCCGTAGCCGTAGCGGTCGCCCTGAGCCAGCAGGCGGGCGGCCCGATCCTCGGAGACGCCCAGCAGGAAAAGGCTGGTGGATTCGGGGCTGACGCCCCTGGCCTGCAGGGCGGGCAGCAGCGCCTCGGCGTAGCGCTGGTTCCGACCGGGATCGCCGCCGATGCAATACACGTCCACCGGCCGCCGGTCGCCCTCCACGCGTATGCTCCTCAAAAATTTCCGGTCGGCGCAAAGGTTCCTGCCGCCCGGAAACTCCACGGCGCCCAGGGCGTCCGCCATGGCGCTGACCGAATCGTCGGCGCGCTCGGTGACCAGCACCACGGCGCGGCCCCTGCGACGCTCCCCGGCCAGGCGTATGGTATCGGAGGTGGCGTCGTAGATCAGGCTCAGGTCGCCCCAGCGCAGCATGGCCGTGCGCAGGTGTTTCATCATGCGCTTGCCCAGCACGGAGATCGCGGCGTTTGCGGTCAGGTAGAAGGCCATGAAATGGCCCGCCCAAAAGAAGACTCTCACGCCCTCGTATTCAAACAGCGGCGTGCCGTTGACGACGGTATAATCGAATATGCCGCCGAACATGCGGCATGTGGCGAGCAGTGTCTTCAGCACCACGGAGGCCGAAAAACCTTCGGTATAGCTGTAGCCGTAGCCGTAGGAACCGATGCCCACGATGATGGCGATGACGGCACAGACGCCCATGATCCGGCTGTTGGCGGTCTTGCTGGTGGCCAGGCTCAGTATGGCGGCCATAAAGCAGACCGCGGCGAGTATGATGACGAATAAGGTAGTGCTCATGGCTTATCTTCCTTCGCAAGTGTGTGTAACAGCAGCCAGGCGCCGTCGTCCTTGACGCGCTCCGCTTTATCCAGCGCGTCGTAGGGCACCATCAGCGGGTGCTCCCGGGCGCCGTTGTTTCGCTCGGGGGCGTAGCGCCAGTTATACAGCGCGTGGAACAGCACCCAGCGGTCGTGCTCGATCCGGCGGCAGCGCGCCCGCCCGGCGTCGTCCAGGGCGTCGAAGCGCGCCGCGGCCCTGCGGCAGACGTCGTTGGTCAGCTCACGGACGTCCTCGTCCGGCAGCAGCAGCCGCGCCTTGATCAGCAGATGGTCCGCCGCGGCGAAGTTCGAGCGCTTCAGGAAATCGGACAGCGCCTCCCATTCGGGCACGGGATAGCCGGCTTGGGCGCGGTAGAGCGCGTGCATCTGCCGCGCCAGCCGGTTCAGCGACTGCTTCATCACCAGCTCGGGGGTGAACAGGGTCTCGCCATGGCCGAAGCAGAAGGCGTCCTGCAGGCCCAGGGGGGCGCGCACGTCGATGGGCCCTTGAATGGGACAGTACAGCCTCAGCTGGCGGAGGGCGTCGAGGTTGGCGCGATGGTCGTCGCCGCACACCACCACGCGCCCGGCGGCGCGCAGCTGCTCCAGGCCGCCACGCCAGCCTTCGGCGTGAAAGCGCAGCGTCACGGCGCTGTCCTCCAGCGCCAGCACGGCCTGGTGCAGCGCCCACCAGTCATCCCATTGGCCAAACAGGTCGATGGCACAGCCCGGCGGCGCGGTCAACAGCCCCTGGTCCAGCAGCGCCCGGGCGTAGCGGCCGTCTCCAAGCAGGGCGATGCGCTCGCCGTCGCTCTTCCAGGGCCGGGTCTGCCAGTAGAGCCGCGCGCAGCACTCGTATTCGTTGAAGGGGGTGACGTTCTGCGGCAGGTTTTCGCCGGCCCCCTCAGTCCGTACATATATGCGGAGGGGAAGGCCTTTCAGGGCGAGGACGTCCCGCTCGTTGGCGAGGGCGTCCTTGTCCATGGCGAAGAACACCCGCTCGCCCGCCCGGCTGGCGCCGCGGTCGAACAGGGCCCGGGGGCTCTGGCGCAAGACCAGCCCGCCCGGCAAATGGCGGCTGTCCCTTCCACGGCAGGACACGACCAGGCCGTCGTCCAGCCGGTCGGCCAGCGCCCGGGAGGCGGCATTGTCTGTGGAGAACACGTACCACCGCTTCCGCCGGCCGCGCCACAGCCGCAGCCCCGGCAGCAGCCTGCCGGTGAGGGCGGTGGCCACCAGGCCGATCAGCAGCGCCAGCAGACCGGTGCTGAGCAGCATGAAGATCAGCCCGATCAGCCGGCCCGCAGGGGTGATGGGGTAGAGGTCGCCGTAGCCCACCGTGGTGAGCGTCACCAGTGAATACCACAGCGCCTTGGGCAGCGTGTCGATCAGCGCGCCCTCCCGGCCGCGCTCGACCCACACCAGCAGCCCCAGCAGCAGCGAATAGCCGGCCAGGGCGAGGAGAAGGTATAGGATTGTCCTGCGCTTTTTGTTCATGGTGTTGGTTTTGATGTGTTCCGATAGGTCGCGGGGGCGACAAACCGGAATCTCAGATTCCCTCCAGCTTCATACAGCCGTCGTACATATCCTGCGTATCGCCGTGGCCAAAGGTCGCCGGGTCGCGGCCGATGCTCTCCAGCGCGGTGCAGCCCTGGAACATGCCGTTCATGGACTGGACGCCGGAGACATCCCAGCCGGTCGTCAGCAGCTCCACGGCGTAGTCGCAATCGTGGAACATGAGCTGCATGTCCGTCACCGCGTGCGTGTCGAAGTGGGTCAGATCCAGGCTGTATATTGCGCCACAACCCTCGAACATGCCGGACATATCCTGTACATGGCCCGTGTCCCAGCCCTGGATGTCCAGATTGGCCAGGGCCAAACAGCCGCGGAACATTTCGCTCATGTCCTTTACACGAGCGGTGTTGAAGTGGTACAGATCCAGCGTTTCCAGCATGCTGCAGTTCTGGAACATGCCGTGCATATCTGTCACGCGGCTGGTGTCAAAACTGCCGGTGTCGAGGGAAACCAGGCTCCAGCAGTCATCGAACATGTAGGTCATGTCGATGACACGGGAGGTATCGAAGCCGCTGAGATCCAGCGTATCCAGGTTGGAGCATTCTTCGAACATCGATTCCATCGTGATCACCGAGTGCGTGTCAAGGCCGCTGAGGTCCAACTCGGTGAGATAGCGACAGTTGCTGAAGGTGTTGGCCATCGTGGTGACGGACGAGGTATACAGTCCGGACAGGTCCAGCTCGGTGAAGCCGCTGTCCATGAACATGCCCTCCATGTCGTTGACTCTCGATGCCTGCCAGGGGGAGGTATCCAGCGTTTCCATAGAGACGCAATCGGCGAACATGTAACTCATGTCCAAGATATGGTCGAAGCAGACCCCGGTAAAGTCGATATCCCTCAGGGCCTCGCAGCCGCAGAACATTTCCCGCATGGTGGAGCGCCCGGAGAAGTCCACGCAGCCGTTGAAGTTTATGGAGGTGACGTTGACGTAATCCTCAAACAGCTTGGAGGAGAAACTGCTGGGTTCGTTGAACGACACGCCGCCGTCGCCGGCGATGGTCAGGTCATACAGCTCGCCGTTGGGGACCGCCCAGGCCAGCACCCGTCCGTCCGCCTCCTCCGAGACGTCCCAGGCATCCTCCGGCGCGCCCTCCAGAGAGGGCAGGAAGGTGACGGAGGCGATGTCTCTGCGCCGGATTGTGGGGTGGTTCAGCACCTTTGAATTCTGCCGTATCGACGTTTCATTCTCCGCCAGGGGGATCTGGTTGCCGTCGATCCAGTCTATTTCCTGGGTGATGAAGGGAAAATCGGTATTCTGCACCACCTGGACGGGTTCTTCCGTCGGTTCGGGGGTTGGTTCGGGGGTCGGTTCAGCGGTGGGCTCGGCCGTCGCCTCTGCGGTGGCCGCGGGAATGGTTGCCGGTTCGGGATGATTGCCGCCCCGCAGCGCCAGGAAGCCGCCCACGGCCAGCGCAACCACCGCTGCCGCGGCGATGGCGATGCGCATGGCTTTTTTCTTGACATTATCCATGGGCAGGGATTTCAGGTAGCGCTGGCACAGGCGGTTGATGCTCTCCTCGAAATATTCGGTGGTGCAGGTCAGGCCGTTCTGGTAGCGCACATCCTCGATGTCCTCGGGCAGCTTCTCGGGAAACTGAAAGCCCTTGAGCATCACCGGAACGATGTTCTTCTTCGAGCGCAGCGCCTCGGCAATCTCCTTGCGCACCCAGTCGTTTTCGTCGTTACAACGGTCCAGCGCGCCGGGGGAGAGGATCAGCACAAAATCCTTGCAGGACTGGATGGAGCTGAGCAGGGCGTCGTTGAATTTGCCCGCCCGCAGCACCTCCAGGTCATAGAACACGTTGTAGCCGCGTTCCTTCAGGGCCTGGAAAAAATACATCGCCGTCATGTCGCCGCCATCCCGCCGGTAGCTGATGAACACATCGCATTTGTGGTTCGTCTGACTCATGGCGTTCTGTTTTTCGTTCATGGTGGTTCCAGGCGTCGGGGCGCCTTGCCTCCTCATTTGGTTTGGAAAAGCACCAATTATAAATTATATGACATCCGTGATTCTATGACAATAACCCGCTATCGTAAAATGACGGCGGTTAACAGATTGTTTACGGGATCTTGCCTGTTCAAAGAAGGCCTTCAACGGTCCGGCGCTTCCCCCGGCCAGCAAGCCGCCCCCGCCGCCAGCCGGGCCTCGGCAAGGGCCTCGCGCATAAAGTCGATGTCTGCCATGGGTCCTCCGTATGTATAACACGCCATACGCTGTGTCCGGGGGATGATAATTCCGGCTTGTCGCGCCTGACAAATCAGGGTTTATGCGCCTTCCAGCTTTTCACAGCCCTGATACATGTCGGTGGTGTCGCCCTGGCCGAAGGCGGCGGGGTCGCGGCCGATGCTCTGCAGCGAGCTGTCGCCGTTGAACATCTCCACCATGGTCTCGACGGCGGAGACATCCCAGTTCGTCACCAGCAGCTCGATGGCGTAGTTGCAATTGGCGAACATGTGGTTCATGTTGGTCACATGGCGGGTATCCCAGTCGGACATGTCCAGCCGGTACAGCAGTATGCAGTCGGTGAACAGGTTCTCCATGTCGGTCACATTGCCGGTGTTCCAGCCGAACACGTCGATGTTGTCCAGCGACCGGCAGTTCCAGAAGGCGTTGTGCATATCCTCGACGTTGCCGGTGTCCCAGTTCTTCAGGTCGAGGGTCTCGAGGCCTTCGCAGTCGCAGAACATGCCGGAGATGTCCGTCACCCTTTCGGTGTTGAAGCCGCCCACCTCCAGCGCCTTCAGCTTCCTGCAATTGACGAACATATCGTGCAGGGTGGTAGCCCGCCCGGTGTCAAAGCCGGAAACATCCAGCGCCTCAAGGCTTTTGCATTCGGCGAACATGCGCTGCATATCGGCGACGCGGCTGGTGTCGAAGCCGCTGACATCCACGTTCTTCAGGGCGTAGCAGCATTCAAACATGTAAGACATGTCCGTGACCCGGCCGGTGTCAAAGCCGCTGATGTTCAGCACGGCCAGGTTCTCGCAGTTCTGGAACATCGCCGTCATGTTGATGACATGCCCGGTATCAAAGCCGCTCAGGTCCAGCGCTTTCAGGCCCTTGCAGCCGCAGAACATGGCGTAGGTTTCGGTGACGTTGCCGGTATCCAGGGTGGAGAGGTCCAGGCTTTCCAGCGATTCGCAGCTGTGGAACATCGATTCCATGGTGATGACCCTGCCGGTATCGAAGCCCGAAACATCGATCGCCTTCAGGCCGGTGCAGCCCAGGAACATGCCGCCCATGTTTTCCACGCCGGCGGTGTTCCAGGCGGACAGGTCCAGCGTCTCCAGCGACCGGCACATGCCGAACATGCCGCTCATGGTGGTGACGTTCTCGGTGCATACGCCGGTGAAGTCGATCTGCTTCAGGCTGTGGCAGTTCCAGAACATCCGGTTGAAATCCCGGCGCCGGGACAGGTCCACGCAGCCGTTGAAGCGGATGGATTCCACATTGCTGTAGTCCGAGAACAGGTGGGACTCCCCGTCGGGGTCGGCGATGGTCACGCCGCCGTCGCCCGCGATGGTCAGGTCGAACAGGTCGCCGTTGGGCGTGATCCATGCCATCACCCGGCCGTCGCCCGCCTCAGACACGTCCCAGGCGTCCCCGGGCGTGCCCTCCAGGCTGGGCAGGAAGGTGATGCTGGCCACGTCCTGGCGGCGCAGGCGCTCGTGGCCCAGCACGGGGGCCTCCTGGCGCACGAGGTGGGAAGCCTCGTCATCCTCGTCGTCGTAGGGCGCGTTGCTCTCGTCGATGAGATGGGTCAGCGCCGGGAAATCGGTGTCTTTCACCACCATGGGGGTGGGTTCTGGGGTCGGCGCCCCGGTGGGCTCAGGAGTGGAGGCTTCGGTGGGCTCCACCGTCGCTTCCACAGTCGCCTCTGCCGTCGGGGCGGGGACTTCTGCTTCGGGCTTCTTCTCGCCCCGCAGGGCCAGGAAGCCCACCGCGACCAGCGCGACTACCGCCACCGCCGCGATGGCGATGGCTGCAACTGGGGATTTCTTTTTCTGTGTCGGCACGGGCACGGAATTCAGGTAGCGCCCGCACAGCCGGTTGATGCTCTCCTCGAAATATTCGGTGGTGCAGGTCAGGCCGTTCTGGTAGCACACGTCGTCGATGTCCTCGGGCAGCTTCCCGGGAAACTGAAAGCCCTTGAGCATCACCGGAACGATGTTCTTCTTCGAGCGCAGCGCCTCGGCGATCTCCTTGCGCACCCAGTCGTTGTCGTCGTTACAACGGTCCAGCGCACCGGGGGAGAGGATCAGCACAAAATCCTTGCAGGACTGGATGGAGCTGAGCAGGGCGTCGTTGAATTTGCCCGCCCGCAGCACCTCCAGGTCATAGAACACGTTGTAGCCGCGTTCCTTCAGGGCCTGGTAGAAGTACATGGCTGTCATGTCGCCGCCGTCACGGCGGTAGCTGATGAACACGTCGCATTCCCGGATGGTTTGACCGGAACGATTATCGTTTTGCTTCATGGCGCTTTCGGGCATCGGCGCTGCCCTGCCTCCTTCCACATCTTCGAGAGGGATATGCATGCGACAGACATGCGGCCTGTCAATATTTACTTATTATTATAAGGCATTTGCATCTTCAACTCAATATCCGCGGGGATTTCATTTTTGGGGTTAACCGATTCTTAATATGAACCTGGTGGCGAAAAAAACGCGGGTTCAGCAGACCCGTGCGCCTGTGCAAAAGGTCCTTCGCTTCGCTCAGGATGACATGGCCGGATGCCGTTGCCATTCCGGGCGAAGGGAAGGACCTCGAAAATCAGATCGGTTACTTTTTCCCACGCGCCTTTTCAAAGAATGCCTTCAGCATTCCAGCGCATTCCCCGGCCAGCACGCCGCCCTCGCTTTTGCAGAAGTGGGGGAAGGCGGGGTCCTCCGGGATGCGGTACAGACTGCCGGCGCAGCCCTGGCCGGGGTCCGACGCGCCGTACACCAGTCGGCCCATCCGGGCCTGAACGATAGCTCCGGCGCACATGGGGCAGGGCTCCAGCGTGACGTAAAGCGTGCAGCGCCCCAGCCGCCAGTCGCCCGCGGCGGCGCTGGCCCGGCGGATCGCCAGCAGCTCGGCGTGGGCGGTGGCGTCGCGCCGGGCTTCGCACTCGTTGTGGGCGCGGGCGACGATCCTGCCCTCGCGCGCGATCACGCAGCCCACGGGCATCTCGCCCGCCGCCGCGGCCAGCCGGGCCTCGGCAAGGGCCTCGCGCATAAAGTCGATGTCTGTCATGGGTTTCTCCATTTGTATATAACGCCACGCGCCTGGGCTTGGGGAGGGTAAATTCTGATTTATCGAGCTGGGCTCGATAAATCAGAATTTGAGTATTTAGTATTTAGTGGTTAGTATTTAGTGGCGGTACAAATCCCTGCGGGATTTGTTTGATTATAGGGAAACGGCAGAGATTACAACGTTTCTTGGTCCTTAAATCAAAAGAAATCCGCAAGGATT
>JAZSAA010000067.1:0-2934 GCA_045601625.1 Clostridia bacterium
GGCCAGCTGGAGAACATGGACGACACCCCGCTGACCCTGTCCGACTGCGTGGCCTACGCCCGGGAGCTGGCGGGCACCCCCGAGGCCTACGACGAATACCTGCACACCGGCGAGCTGGACGCCGCCAACACCTACGCCGGCCACCCCTGCCGTATCCACGTTTTCCGCCAGCAGGGGGCGCCGTCGGTGGCGCCGCGCCTGCTCTCCGACCGCATCCCCAAGGTGGACACTCTGGGTCTGCCCCCGGCGGCGCTGAAGCTGCCGGACCTGCACAAGGGCATCGTGCTGGTCACCGGCGAGACCGGCAGCGGCAAATCCACCTCCCTGGCGGCGCTGCTGGACTACATCAACCACACCCGCAAGGCCCACATCGTCACCCTCGAGGACCCGGTGGAGTACATCTACACCCCCGACAAGTGCGCCATCAACCAGCGCGAGGTGGGCAAGGACACCATGTCCTTCGCCGCAGGCCTGCGCGCCTCCCTGCGCGAGGACCCCAACGTGATACTGATCGGCGAGATGCGCGACCGCGAGACCATCGAAACCGCCATCACCGCCGCCGAGACCGGCCACCTGGTGTTCGGCACGCTGCACACCGGCAGCGCCTCCGACGCCGTGGACCGCATCGTGCAGGTGTTCCCCGAGGGCATGCAGACCCAGATCCGCCTGCAGCTGTCCATGTGCCTGCAGGCCGTGCTGACCCAGCAGCTGATCCCCAAGAAGGGCGGCGGGCGGGCGCTGGCCGTGGAGATGATGGTGGTCAACGACGCCATCCGCAACCTGATCCGCAACGGCAACACCCCCCAGATCGCCAACACCATCGCCACCAGCGCGGCCATCGGCGGCCAGACCATGGACCAGGCCCTGGTGCGCCTGGTGCGCGGCGGCCAGATCTCCAAGGACAACGCCCTGCGCTTCGCCCACGAGACGGACTACGTGCGCAAGAACGCATAATCGTTATAGAAGGAGCAAATAATGCCCACCTATAAATACACCGCCGTCTCCCGGGACGGCAAGAAGGTCTCCGGCGTCATCGAGGCCTTCAACGAGCTGGACGCCGCCGCGAAGATCAAGGAGAACTACGCCATCGTCTCCCAGCTCAGCGAGGTCAAGGCCGGGGGCAAGCTGTCCCAGTTCATGAGCCTGGACATCGGCGGCAACAAGCTCAACGACAAGGCCTTCACGCTGATGTGCAGCCAGTTCTCGGTCATCCTCCGCGCCGGCATTCCCATCTCCCGCACGGTGGAGCTGATCGCCGACAAGATGACGGACAAGCCCCTCAAGCGCATACTGGAGCAGGTGGCCAAGGACGTGGAGGGCGGCCGCTCGCTGGCCACGGCCTTCACCGAGCGCGGCCGCAAGCTGTTCCCCGTCACCTTCATCGAGACGGTGCGCGCCGGCGAGGAATCCGGCTCGCTGGACACGGCCTTCGATTCCATCAGCAAGCATTACGCCAAGCAGAGCAAGATGAAGGGCAAGGTGCGCGGCGCGCTGATCTACCCGCTGTTCGTGCTGATCGTGGCCATCATCGTGGTCATCGTGCTGATGGTGAAGGTGGTGCCCACCTTCACCGCCATCTTCGCCGAGCAGGGCTCCGAGCTGCCCCTGCCCACCCAGATCCTCATCGGCATGTCCAACTTCTTCCGCAACAACATCCTGCTCATACTGGGCGTGTTCGCCGGGGTCGGGCTGGCCTACAAGCTCTACGGCAACACCGAGGCCGGCCGCCTGAACCTGGCCAAGCTGCAACTGAAGCTGCCTGTGCTGGGCAACATCGGCAACCTGAACGCCGCCAGCCAGTTCGCCAACACCATGACGATGATGCTCCAGGCGGGCCTTCCGATGACCAAGTCCATCTCCATCACCTCCCGCGTGCTGGACAACTACTATATCAGCCAGGAGATCGGCAAGATCTCCGCCCGGCTGGAGGAGGGCCACACCCTGGGCCACAGCCTGCGGGAGGCCAACTGCCTGCCGGCCATACTGGTGGACATGACCGCCGTGGGCGAGGAATCCGGCGAGCTGGCCCAGACCCTGGGCATGACCGCCGAATACTACGACGCCGAGCTGGAGCAGGCCACCGCCGACGCCCTGGCCAAGCTGGAGCCCGCGATACTGGTGTTCCTGGCCGGCTTTGCCGGGTTCATCGTCATCGCCATCTACATGGCCATGTTCGGCATGTACGCCGGCATGTGATCGGCCGTAGCGGCGGCAGCCCGCCGCCACCGTCTCTGTCCACAATGCAAAACGAGAGGCGACCTGTATGAAACTGCGTTCAATCCGCGGCGGCGTCAACCGCGTGGTGGCCATACTGCTGGCGGCCATCGCCGTCATGCTGGTGATCATACTGCTCCCCGCCTGGGACGACCTGCGCCTGCTGTCGCAGCGGCTTTCCTGCGAACAGGCCATGAAGTCCGCCAAGGACGGCCTGATCATCGAATACCTGGGCCGCTACAAGGAGGGCTCGGTGCAGGCCGCCATGAACACGCTGGACCAGGTGATGATCGCCCGGCCCAACATCTGCCCCGCCGGCGGCGAGGTCTACCTGATCAAGAACGCCCAGGGCGTCTACGAGCCCCTGTGCGGCCTGCACGACCGCAACGAGCGCCGGCGCGTGCGGCTGAACGCCTCCCGGGCGCTGGAGCTGCTGCGCGAGGCCCGGCGCGCCGCCCTGCGCAGCAGCAAGGGCGTGGAGCCCGAGGCCGTGGACATCCGGCTGGACAGCAAGCCCCTCTCCTGCGGGCGGGTGCAGAAGGTGCAGAAGCTGCGCCGGGGCACCGCCACCACCGAGGGCTTCGACGGCGTGGTGGCCTTCTACGGCCTGGCCGGCGAGGGCGACTTCCCCGCCGGTGAGGACGCGAAGGTCGAGGCCGGCGACATCTTCTACTTCGTCTACGCCGACGAATACCACTGCGCCATCTGGAAGGCCAACGA
>JAZSAA010000068.1:0-2016 GCA_045601625.1 Clostridia bacterium
GGAAACGGTAGAGGCTTCAACGTTTCTTGATCCCTTGAATCAAAAGAAATCCGTTAGGATTTCCTCCTCCACTAACCACTAAATACTAAATACTAACCACTGAAATTCTGATTTGTCGCTCCCGCGACAAATCAGAATTTCTTCACGTTAGTCATGCTAAATAATAGTTAAACGTGCCAAATAGTCAATATCAGAACACCATCACAGGTTAGTTTATGCTAAAATAGGAAATGCGGATTAGTATTATTAAACAAACTTCGATCCGTGCGCCCGGTTTCGCCGGGCGGGGAAAGGAAGTCCTTTGAGCATGAGCAGAAGGTCGATCGCCTGGCTGGGTATTATTGCCATGCTGGCGATGCTTTTGATGAACCTGAGCGCGCCCGTCCTGGCGGAGGAGGATACCCGCTGGGCCGACGCCGCGGACGAGATCGACAAATACCTGGACGCCGCCTTCGAGTCCTACCTGGACGGCGACAGCTCGGCGGCTTACGACAACGTCAGCAACGCCTACTTCCGGGTTTATGAGACCACCGGCTTCGAGCGGCAGACCATGAGCTACATCTCCGGCAACCGCAAGAACGCCGTGGAGATGCAGTTCTCCGCCTGCAAGTCCGAGGTCAAGAAGGAAAACACAGAACAGGACGTGATCGTCCGCGTGCGCTCGGCGCTGGTCAAGCTGAAGAGCATGATCCGCGAGGACGGCAACAAGCTGGCGGCCCAGCAGGGCGGCGTTCAGAGCGAGAACAAGTGGTACAAGCGGGGCGAGCTGGTGTCCACCGACCCCTATCCCGAATACTCCGCCGATCCCAACGCGGCCCAGAAGTACGAAAGCTGGTACGAGGCGGCCACGCTGGTGAAGGAGCTGCTGGACACCGCCTACATGGGCTACCTGGACAAGGACTTCGAGGCCGCTGCCGACAACCTGAACACCGCCTACTACAGCGTGTACGAGGAGTCCGGCCTGGGCCACAAGATCTATACCGACCTGTCCCAGTCCGACCGGCAGAACATGGAAGCCCAGTTTACAAACCTCCGCAGCCTGGTGGCGAGCGCGGCGGAGAAGTACCAGAAGAACAAGTACCGCACCACCACCGCCAAGGCCAAGAACACGGTGCTGAAGCTGGCCAAGCGCATCGACGAACAGGAGGCCGAGGCCAAGGCGGCCGCCGCTGCTGAAGCGGGCCAGGCCGGGGAAGCCGTCGAGGAGGAAAAGCCCAGCGACCCGAGGCTGCTGACCTTCCTGGGCGCCTTCGGCATCATCGTGCGCGAGGGCCTGGAGGCCATACTGGTCATCGCCGCCATCATCGCCTACCTGAAGAAGAGCGGCAATGCCAGCAAGAGCCTGAAGAATGTGTACATCGGCGCGGTGGCCGGCATCGCGGCGTCGTTCGTCGCGGCGGCGGTGCTGGCGTGGGCCAAGCGGGCCTTCACCAGCGCCGGCATGGCCCAGGAGATCATCGAGGGCATCACCGCCCTGATCGCCGTGTGCGTGCTGTTCTACGTATCCAACTGGATGATCTCCAAGGCCGAGGCCGCCTCCTGGAGCCGTTACATCGACGGCCGGGTACAGTCCTCCCTGGAGCAGGGCAGCTCCTTCGCGCTGGCCTTTACCGCGTTCCTGTCGGTGTTCCGCGAGGGCGCCGAGGTGGTGCTGTTCTACCAGCCGATGCTGTCCGAGGGCAACCCCGGCATGGTCTGGGCGGGCTTCGGCGTGGGCTGCGTGGTGCTGGTGTTCGTGTACCTGGCCATCACCAAGCTGTCCGTCAAGCTGCCGTTGAAGGTGTTCTTCACCGCCACGTCCATCCTGATGGCCGTGATGTGCGTGTCCTTCCTGGGCAGCGGCATCAAGGAGCTGGCCGAGGGCAACGTGTTCGGCCTGTCCCTGCGGGTGCCCGGCATCCCCGAGAACGACGTGATCCAGGTGTTCGGCATCTACCCCTACCTGGAGACCCTGGTGCCCCAGCTGATCCTGTCGATCATACTGCTGGTCACCTTCATGATGGCCCACTACCGCGG
>JAZSAA010000069.1:0-2563 GCA_045601625.1 Clostridia bacterium
CCTCAAAACCGCAAAAAGCTGACCCGGGCCCAGCGCCGGCGCCGGCGCCGGATACGCCGCAACGCCTGGCGCATTACGCTGTCGGTGCTGACGGTCGTCGTGCTGGTGCTGGTGGGCGCGCTGTGCGCAGGCTACGCCGCGTTCAGGGGCCCCTCCCAGACCGTGGGCGACCTGCTGACCGTGTCCATGCAGGAGACCAGCGCCCTGAAATTCGTGCCCCACATCTACTACAGCAACGAAGAGGTGGAGGCGATCCTGGAGCGCAACTCCGTCTCCGCCGGGGACAGCGAGACCGACACCTCGCTGATCGTCATCGAAAAGCCCACGCCCACGCCTTCGCCGGAGGAGATCGCCGCGGCGCAGGCCCGGGCCGAGGAGGCCAGGGTGGAGGTCACGCCCAGCCCCACGCCGCCGCCGGAGAACCTGATCGCCTCCGAGGACGGCATCGACGTGTTCAGCGTGGTGGGCGGCACCTACCAAGGCTACATGATGGTGGTGTATGACCCCTCCCGGGTCACTGTGGGCACCTGCCGGGACAAGTTTGACGGCTCCAAGGGCCTGCAGCTCAAGGACATCGCCAAGCGCTACGACGCCATCGGCGCCATCAACGGCGGCGGCTTCGAGGACAGCGGCGGCGTGGGCAACGGTGGCACCCCCGTGGGCCTGGTGGTGTCCGAGGGCAAGCTGATGCACACCGGCAAGGACCGCAACTACAACATCACCGTGGGCTTCGACCAGAACAACATCATGGTGCTGGCCAAGAACATGTCCGCCGACGACGCCAAGGAAAAGGGCATCCGCGACGCCATCACCTTCGGTCCCGCGCTGATCGTGAACGGCGAGCCGGCCTCCGTCAAGGGCGAAAGCTCGGGCCTCAATCCCCGCACGGCCATCGGCCAGCGCAAGGACGGCGCGGTGCTGATGCTGGTCATCGACGGCCGCCAGGCCTCCAGCCTGGGCGCAACCTATTCCGACCTGATCGCCATCATGCTGGAGTACGGCGCGGTGAACGCCATCAACATGGACGGTGGCTCGTCTTCGCTGATGTACTACCACGGCGAATACCTCAACAGCGGCGTCGTGCTGACCGGTTCGCGCAAGATGCCGACGGCCTTCATCGTGCGCTGACGGAGGGACGGACACATGAGCAGGAAGAAAAAGAAGAGCATATGGCGCAGCACCTTCTACCGCGTGTATTTCGCGCTGGTGGCGCTGGCGCTGGTCGCCATCGTCATCGGTACCCTCTGGCTGCGGGGGGTGCTGGCGGACTACGAAACCGCCCAGCCCAAGTACGTGGCCCAGGACGTGGCGAAGCTGTTTGAAAACGCCGACTACGAGACCATTTACGGCCTCGATACCTCCGCCGCCCAGTTCGAGGGCGACCGGGCGCTGTACCTGGAGAACCTGAACCGGCTGGCCAGGGGCAGGCGCGTGGAATGGACCGCGGCCTTTTCGGCCAACAGGGACGAGCGCAAGTACAACGTGACCCTGGATGGCGAGCGCTTCGCCACCTTCACCCTGGTGCCCAGCGGCCGGACCACGGCCAAGGGGAACACGATATGGGAGCTGGGCTCTGTGACCACGCTGGTGGAAGTGCAGCAGGCCACGCCGGAGCCGGAGCCCGAGGCCACCCCCGAGCCGGAGGAACCGGCGGAGGTGTTCACCTGCCGAATCACCGCCCCGAAGGGCTACGCGGTGACGGTGGACGGCGAGACCCTCTCCGCGGACAACGCCACGACCAGCGAGAAGGCGCTGTTCGAGGCGGACTTCCTGCCTCCGGGCGTAACCAACCCCGCGCTGGTGGAGTACCTGTACGACGCAGCGACGCCCAACCCCGAGATCCAGGCCGCCGACGAGACCGGCGCGCCGATTCCGGTGGAAGCCGTCGAGGGCCGGGAGCTGACCTGGTCCTGCGCGCTGAAGTCGGACGAGACCTATGCCCAGCAGTATGGCGACGCCGCCATCTCCCTGGCCAAGCAGGTGGCGAAGTTCATGAACAAGGATGCCCGGAAGAAGGCCATCGAGCGCGCCTGCGCCAAGGGCAGCCCCGCCGAGACCATTTTCGACAACCTGTCCAACACCTACGCCACGCCCCACAACGGCATCTCCTTCAAGGACGAGGCGGTGTCGGAGTTCTACGTGCTGGCCGACGACTGCTTTACCTGCCGCGTCAGCTTCGATACGGTCCTCCGGACCGAAAAGGGCGACGCGGTGTATCCCACCGCCTACACCTTCTGCGTGATCAAGGAGGGGGACGCGGGAAAGCTGTGGAACATCAAGGTGTATTGACGACAGCGGCACATCTATGATATGCAGCGGCGGCGCCCGCGCCGCCACAGCCCTCCGAATACAATGGGGACCGTGGCGGCGCAGGCGCCGCTACACATTTCGCTGGCAAATTCTGATTTATCGAGCTGTTGCTCGACAAATCAGAATTTGAGTATTTAGTATTTAGTGGTTAGTATTTAGTGGCGGTACAAGCGGCGCGGTTTTCAAATTTTCAATTTGAAAATCCGCGGTTTCGGCCTTCGGCCGAAACTGACTTGCCCGAATTGGAAATTCG
>JAZSAA010000070.1:0-2004 GCA_045601625.1 Clostridia bacterium
AGTTCTCCATCTATCAAAGCCCCCAGGGCGTATACGCTGCGATCACCGCCAGCAGCACGGCGGGCAGCATGTTGGCCACGCGCAGCTGCTTGCCCCACACCAGGTTCACGCCCACGCAGAAGATCAGCACCGAGCCGATCAGCGACAGGTTGCCGATGGCCGCCTCGGTCATCACCGGCGCGATCAGCCAGGCCAGCAGCGTCATGCCGCCCTCGAACACGAACACCGGTATCGCGGAAAAGGCGCAGCCCTTGCCCATGGACGAGGCCATCACCAGCACGATGATGAAGTCCAGCACGGCCTTGACCGCCAGCGTGGAATAATCGCCCATGACGCCGTCCTGGATCGCGCCTACGATGGCCATCGCCCCGATGCTCACCGTCAGCGACGCCGTGACAAAGGCGTTGACGAAGCCACTGTCCCGCTCGTTGCCGGTCTTTTTCTTCAGCCATTCGCCGAAGCGCTCGAAGGCGTCCTCGATGCCCAGCAGCTCTCCGATCACGGTGCCCAGCGCCAGGCAAAGCACCACCAGCATTGCCCGGCCGCTGGTCAGCGCGCCGTCTTCAAGCTTCAGCATGCCGGACATCGCCCCGGCGATGGCGATGAACATGGTGCTGACGCCGCAGGCCTTGCCGACGGAAGCCTGCTGTTCCTCCCGGAACAATTTGCCTGTAAAAAGGCCGATAAACCCGCCGGCGACGATGGCCCCGGTGTTGATGAGCGTTCCAAGTCCAATCATGTGTATATCATTTCCTTATATGATTTCAACGCCCTGTAGCGGCGACACGAAGTTCGTCCTTTAGGGCGGCCCAGGGGCCGCCGCTACATCCTACAGATCAGCGCCGATATCCCCGCCACCAGCGCCAGCATCAGCCCCGCAGTGACGAACATCAGCCGGTTCATCCGGCGGATATCCTCGCCCTCCGGGGGACGGATATCATCGCCGATGGTGGGCTTGCGGACGACCTGGCCGAAGTATTCGTGGTCGCCTCCCAGCTGCACGCCCAGCGCCCCCGCTGCCGCGGACTCGCTCCAGGCGCAGTTGGGCGACAGGTGGTTGGCGTGGTCCCGCACCACGGTGCGAAAGGCCCGCTTGCCATCCAGCCCCAGCGGGAACGCCGCCAGGCACATCAAAAGCGCCGTGATCCGGGCGGGAATGTAGTTCCAGACGTCGTCGGCCTTCGCCGCGAACCAGCCCACGTCCCTGTATTTCTCGTTCAGGTAGCCGATCATGCTGTCCAGCGTGCTGGCGGCCTTGAAGGCCATGCCCAGCACCGGCCCGCCCAGGGCCAGGTACAGCATCGGCGAGATCACCCCGTCGGTCAGGTTCTCCGCCACCGTCTCGATGGTGGCGCAGAGGATCTCCCGCCTGGACAGGTTCGCGGTGTCCCGGCCCACGATGCGCCCCACCCGCGTCCGGCCCGCCTCCAGCGAGCTCTCCAGGGCCTTGCGCACACCCTCGGCCTCGTCGGCCAGGTTCCGGGCGGACAGGCACATCCACGAGATCAGCGCCATGCCGACGAAGTGGGGCCAGAAGCCCCACAGGCGCAGCAGGCAGAGCAACCCCGCCGTGACAAGGGCTGTCAACAGCACCGTGGAGACCGCCACGACGACCGCCCGCCGTCTGAGTACCGCCGACGGCGGGTCGTCCCGCTTCGCGATCTTCTCCGCGAAGACTATGTATTTTCCGATCAGTCGCACCGGGTGGTAAAACCACTCCGGATCGCCGACAAGAATGTCGATCAGCGCCCCGACGAGCAGGGCGAGGATGTGGGTGGGCATGGTTGATATCTGCAAATACTGATTTGGCGGGGAGAGGGGGGAACAGGGAACAGGGAACAGGGAACAGGAATGGCGGCTGCCGCGAACATATCGATAACGTACGAGTTGTAGCGGCCCTAAAGGACTAACTTCGTGTCGCCCTAAAGGACTAACTTCGTGTCGCGGCAACCTGCCGCCCCCGTTCCCAGCCGATAAGAATACCGTGGCGGCAGATTGCCGCCG
>JAZSAA010000071.1:0-7538 GCA_045601625.1 Clostridia bacterium
GGCTTGGCGCCCATGGTGTCGTCCAGGTCGCGGTTGAACACCGGCGCGCCCTTTTCCAGCTTTACCGTCGCCGTCTCGTCCAGGCCGTCCGTCGGGTTGTCCAGCACGCCGGGGATCTCGGCGTCGGCGGCCACGAAGCCCTCCAGGCCCGGCACCATGAACATGTTGTTCTGGTAGTGGGCCCAGTGGCCGGAGATGACCCACAGCTTCTTTTTATTGATCAGCGGCGCGGAGATCTCGGTGTAGCCATGCCTGGCCTGGAGCTTGCGGCTGTAGGCCAGCAGGGTCTGGTACAGCTTCCAGCCGCGGGGCAGCCAATAGGGCATGCCGGGGGCGGTCTCGTCGAACATGAACAGGTCCAGCTCCTTGCCGATCTTCTTGTGGTCCCGCTCCTGGGCCTCCCTGATCATGTTGAGGTGGGCCTTCAGCTGCTGCTGGTCCGGGAAGGCGTACACATACACGCGCTGCAGAGAATCCCGCTTCTCGTCGCCGCGCCAGTAGGCGCTGGACACGGCGCGGATTTTGTAGGCCACGCTCAAAAGCTCGGCGGAATTCTCCACGTGGGGGCCGCGGCACAGGTCCACGAAGTCGTCGCCGGTGTAGTACACGGTGATGGTCTCGTCTCCGGGCAGGTCATTTATGAGTTCTTCCTTGTACTTCTGGCCCTTGAAGATCTGAAGCGCCTCTTCCTTGCCAACCACCTTGCGGGTCCAGGCCTCCTTGCGCTTCATGATCTCCTTCATCTTCTGTTCGATGGCGGGGAAGTCCTCGGTGCTGATGCCCCGGGGCAGCAGGAAGTCGTAGTACATGCCGTCGGCGATCTGGGGGCCGATGGCGATCTGCACGTTCTCCCGGCCGAAGATCTCCATCACGGCCTTGGCCAGTATGTGGGCCAGGGAATGGCGGTAAACCTCGAGAAACTGTTCGCGATCCATATCCAATACACTCCTTTAATATGGTAGACAATAAAAAAACACCCGCCCCTGCGCCGGGACGAATGCCATGCATCCGCGGTTCCACCCTGCTTGTAAAACCACTCGTCCGCGCAGTAACGCGCGCGAAACGCCGTTCATCAAGGGCCGGTACCCCGGGGCCGCCGCGCTGCGCGCTTCCAGCCTGTGACGCGCATTCTCTTGCCGTGCCTCTCCCCGGGACATGCTCCCCGTCGCCTGATCGGATGCCCTGATTGTAGCATGTTTGGGGCGGCTTGTCAATCTTACATCGCAGACTCTGGGTAAAAAAATGAGGCGAATATATGGACTTTGGCCATATACTGTGATATAATGACTGACAGCGTATAATAATGTGGTATCCTGCTGCATCGATGATTGCGGCAGGGCGCCGCCGCGTCCAGGGGCGCGAAGGGGTTTCCCGCATCCGATTCTGGGGGTCGATCCGATGAATTCGAAGTTTCTGATGTATGTGCTGAAGCGGCTGGGGATGGCGATACTCACCATATTTCTGGTTATCGCCATCACCTTTTTTGTGATGCACGCCATTCCGGCCAGCCCGTTCAGCAGCGAGAAAGCCAAGAGCGACGCCGTGGTGGCGGCACTGGAGGCCAAGTACGGCTTTGACAAGCCCGTGGGCATCCAGTTTTTGAACTACCTGTGGAACGTGCTGCACGGCGACTTCGGGCTGTCCACCGCATGGGTGGGCAACACGGTGGCCGAGCTGATTCAGGGCGGCTTCGCCTATTCGGCCCGCATCGGCTTCACGGCGGCGGTCCTGGCGGTGCTGCTGGGCATCGTGCTGGGCAGCATCGCGGCGCTGAACCGGGGCAAGGCGATCGACAAGATCGTGCAGGTGGTCACCACGGCGCTGGTGTCCATGCCCTCCTTCGTGATGGCGACCCTGCTGCTTCTGGTGTTCGCGCTGCGGCTGAACTGGTTTCCCAGCATGGGCAACCAGCCTGGCGGCCTGGTGCTGCCGGTGGTATCGCTGATGCTGTATCCGCTGGCCTACGTCACTCGCCTGGAGCGCTCCAGCATGCTGGATGTGCTGGGCCAGGATTACATCCGCACCGCCCGGGCCAAGGGCGTCGCGCGGTGGGCGGTCATCTTCAAGCACGCGCTGAAGAACAGCCTGACCCCGGTCATCACCTACGCCGGCCCGATGATGGCCTACATCCTCACCGGCAGCATGGTGGTGGAAAACATCTTCTCGGTGCCCGGCCTGGGCCGCCTGTTCACCAACAGCATGCTTCGCACCGACTACATGATGATCATGGGCGTCACCATCTTCCTGGCCACGATGATCATCATCATGAATTTTCTCAGCGACGTACTATACAAGATCGTCGATCCCAGGATCGAGCTGGGCTAAGGGGGAAGCGACATGGCAGACAACAAAGTGAACCTGAAGAAATTCCTGAGCTTCCAGATCGATCCGGACCTGTTTGAAAAGGCGGGGGAGGATGAAAAGGCCCAGCAGGTACAGATGCGCGAGAGCGTCTCCTTCATGAAGGACGCCATGCGCCGGCTGCGCCGAAACCGCATCGCCATGGCCAGCCTGTGCGTGATCGTGCTGATCGCGCTGATCGCCTTCATCGTGCCGAGCTTCTATCCCTACAGCTACGAGAAGCAGGATGTCACCGCCCAGTACCTGCGTCCCTTCCAGTACAGCCAGAAGGAGCAGATGAAGATCGACAAGGGCTTCAAGGTGTTTCCCCACATCATGGGCACCGACGCCCTGGGCCGGGATTACGCCATCCGTGTGATCTACGGCACCCGCATCTCGCTGCTGGTGGGCATCTTCTCGGCGCTGATCGTCATCGTGATCGGCATCGTCTACGGCGCGATTTCCGGCTACTTCGGCGGGAAGGTGGACATGGTGATGATGCGCATCGTCGACATCATCTATTCTCTGCCGGACGTGCTGATCGTGATACTGCTGTCCGTGGCCATCAAGGACTGGGTCAGCACCTCCACCAGCCCGCTGATCAACCGCCTGGGCGCGGGCATGGTGAGCATATTCATCGTGTTCGGCCTGCTGTATTGGGTCAGCATGGCCCGCCAGGTGCGCGGCCAGGTGCTGTCCATCAAGGAGCAGGAGTATGTGCTGGCCTCCAAGGCCATCGGCGCCTCGCCGGCCCACATTATCCGCAAGCACATGATCCCCAACTGCGTGTCCGTCATAATCATCATCGCGGCCATGCAGATTCCCAGCGCCATATTTACCGAGAGCTTCCTGAGCTTCCTGGGCCTGGGCGTGTCGATGCCCATGCCTTCGCTGGGTTCGCTGGCCTCCGACGCCCGCATATCGCTGCAGAGCTACAGCTATCTGCTGATCTTCGCGGCGGCCGCCATATTCCTGATCGTGCTGTCCTTCAACCTGCTGGGCAACGGCCTGCGCGACGCCTTCGACCCGAAACTGCGTTCCTGAGGAGGGTGATAGACAATGAGTTTGCTTGAAGTCAAAGACCTGCACACCTCCTTCTTCACGCCGTCCGGCGAGGTAAAGGCCGTCAACGGCGTCAGCTTCAGCCTGGAAAGGGGCAAGGTGCTGGGCATCGTGGGCGAGAGCGGCAGCGGCAAGTCCGTCACCGCCTATTCCATCATGCAGATACTGACCCACCCCGGCCGCATCGTCTCCGGCAGCATCCGTTTCAACGGCGAGGAGCTGGTGGGCAAGACCGACGACGAGATGCGCAAGATTCGCGGCGACCGCATCAGCATCATCTTCCAGGACCCGATGACCTCGCTGAACCCCACGCTCACCATCGGCAACCAGCTATGCGAGGCCATCATGCTGCACACCAACCGCAACAGGCGGGAGGCGGAATCCCGCGCGGTGGAAATGCTGCGCCTGGTGGGCATTTCCGAGCCCCAGAAGCGCATCCACCAGTACGCCTTTGAGCATTCGGGCGGCATGCGCCAGCGCGTGATGATCGCCATGGCCCTGGCCTGCGAGCCGGACATACTGATCGCCGACGAGCCTACCACCGCCCTGGACGTCACCATACAGGCCCAGATACTGGAGCTGATGATGTCGTTGCAGAAGAAGCTGGGCATGGCCATCATCATGATCACCCACGACATGGGCGTCATCGCCCAGATCTGCGACGAGGTGATCGTCATGTACGCCGGGAACATTTGCGAGCGGGGCACCACCGACGCCCTGTTCTACGACCCCCGGCACGAGTACACCAAGGGCCTGATGCGCTCCATTCCCGATATGAGCGACGACGAAAAGCAGCGGCTGATTCCCATCAGCGGCACACCGGTGGACCTTCTGAACCTGCCCAAGGGGTGCCCATTCGCGCCCCGCTGCGACAACGCCATGAAGATCTGCCTGAGCGAGCGCCCCAGCGAATACTGGGTGGGGAAGGACCACCTGTCCAGCTGCTGGATGAATGTTAAGGACGGCGTCTGCCTGGAGGGAAACCCCGTTGACGCCCGGGAGGAGGCATAGATCATGGAACAGAACGGCAGCCGGTTTGTGCCCGATCCCCGGTACCTGGTTCAGGTGCGCCACCTGAAGGAGTACTTCCCGATCAATTCGGGCTTTTTGAAGACCACGATGCTCAAGGCCGTGGACGACGTGTCCTTTGACATCCGCAAGGGCGAGACCCTGGGCCTGGTGGGCGAGAGCGGCTGCGGCAAGACCACCGTGGGCCGCACGGTATTGCAGCTGTACAAGCCCACCGAGGGCGAGGTCTGGTTTGACGGCCAGCACATCGTCCCAGGCCCGGCGCTGAAGGAGTTCCGCAAGAAGGCCCAGATGGTCTTCCAGGACCCCTATTCCTCGCTGAATCCCCGCATGACCGTGGCGGACATCGTGGCCGAGCCGCTGGACGTGCACAAGCTGTATTCAAGCAGGGCCGAGCGCGAGCGGCGCATCCGGGAGCTGATGAGCCTGGTTGGCCTGAACACCGAGCACGCCACCCGCTACGCCCATGAATTCTCCGGCGGCCAGCGCCAGCGCATCGGCATTGCCCGCGCCCTGGCCTCCCGCCCCCCATTCATCGTCTGCGACGAGCCGGTCAGCGCCCTGGACGTGTCCATACAGGCCCAGGTCATCAACATGCTGGAGGATCTGCAGAGCCAGCTGGGGCTGACCTACCTGTTCATCGCCCACGACATGAGCGTGGTCAAGCACATCTCCCAGCGCATCGCGGTGATGTACCTGGGCCACATGGTGGAGCTGGCCCCGTCCAACGAGCTGCACCACCACCCACTGCACCCCTATACGGTTTCGCTGATGAGCGCGGTGCCGATCCCCGACCCGCAGGAGAGCCGCAAGCAGCAGCGCATCGTGCTGGAGGGCGACGTGCCCAGCCCCCTGAGGGTGCCCAGCGGCTGCCCCTTCCGCACCCGCTGTTCCCGGGCCACGAAGGCCTGCGGCGAATCGACCCCCGAATTCCGGGAGATGGCCCCCGGCCACTTCGCCGCGTGCCACAACATTTAGTCAATCGTCGCGGCTGAAGCCTCAACCGCGTTCGATAGATCATTTCAAGGAGGATTTCCCATGAAGAAGTTAGTCGCAATCGTGCTGGCGCTGGTTCTGGCGCTGGGCATGACCGCCGTGGCTACTGCCGAGGGCGGCCAGGTGCTCAACGTAATGCTGGGCGGCGGCACCCCCCTGTCCATGGATCCCGCGCTGAACAGCGCCTCCGTGGGCAGCAACATCATCCGCTGCGCCTTTAACGGCCTGATGGGCCTGGGCAAGGACGAGAACGGCGAGACCGTTCCCCTTCCTGATCTTGCCGAGTCATACGAGCTGTCCGAGGACGGCCTGACCTACACCTTCACCCTGCGCGAGGGCCTGAAGTGGTCCGACGGCAGCGATCTCATTGCCAGCCAGATCGTGTCGGCCTGGAACCGCGCCGCCGACCCCGAACTGGGCGCCGACTACGGCTTCCTGTACGACTATATCTCCAAGAACGACGACGGCTCCCTGATGATTGATGTGGACGACGCCGCCCGCACGCTGGTCGTACACCTGCCCTATCCGTGCAGCTACTTCCTCGACCTGTGTGCTTTTGCGCCGTTCTATGCCCTGAAGGTGGAGAACACCGACAACGAGGGCATTTGGGCCACCAAGCCCGAGAGCTACATCGGCGCCGGTCCGTTCATCATGACCAAGTATGCCGTTGACGACGTGATCTCCTTCGAGAAGAACCCCAATTACTGGGATGCCGGGAATGTGAAGCTGGATGGCATCAACTTCTACCTGTCCGAGGACAACGTGGCCATCCTGACCGCGTATGAGAACAACACGGTGCAGTACATCCAGTCCATCGACCCCACCGAGTTCGAGCGTCTGAACGCGACCTATCCCGGCGAGCTGGTGAATTATCCCAACCTGGGCACTTGGTACCTGCTGTTCAACGTGTATAAGGATCTGAGCCCCGTCGGCAAGCAGCTGACCGTGCAGGAGCAGAGCAGGGTACGCTTTGCCTTGGGCCAGCTGATCAACCGCTATGAGGTCGTCACCTACGTCACCAAGGCCGGCCAGGTTCCCGCCACCGGCTTCTATCCTGCAGGTCTGGCCGACGGCCTGAACGCCGACGTGCGCTCCGCCGAGGGCTACGGCACCTGGTATGCCGGTACCAACGAGCTGTCCGACGTGAACCCCGACCTGACCGTGGATCAGGTCGAAGCACTGCAGACGCTGATCGACCTGGGCTACGCCTACACCGGCAGCATCGAGGGCGGCGACATCACCTTCACTGACTTCCCGGGCCTCGAGTTCGCCTTCAACAACTCCGGCGCGAATGCCCTTGTGATCCAGTACGTACAGGAGACCTGGAACCGCTTCGGTCTCTCCTCCACGATCAACACCGAAGCCTGGGCCACCCTGCAGCAGAAGCTGAAGGATGGCGACGGCGAAGCGGCCCGCATGGGCTGGGTTTCCGACTTCAACGACGTCGTGAACTTCCTGGAGATATTCATCTCCGCTTCCGGCAACAACTATCCGCGCCTGGGCCGCGACAAGGGCATCTACACCCGCAACAGCGAGGTGACCGCGGACGCCGGCATCGGCGCCTACTGGGGCGAGAACGGCGACCAGACCTGGGCCGAGGCATATGACGCCGTGGTCGACCAGATCAAGCAGGCCACCGATCCCGCCGAGCGCGCGGCGTTGGCAGCCAAGGCCGAGAAAATCCTGATGGCCACTGGCGGTGTTGCTCCGCTCTACTTCTATACGATTCCCCAGATGACGAAGCCCAACCTCCATGACCTGGTCTTTGGCGTTGGCGGCGAGATCATCTGGACCTACGCCTACCTGGATTAATCTCCATATCGCGTCAATGGGGGGCGGCCAAATCCATTCGGATCTGGCCGCCCTGTTCCGTTCTCCCGCGGGCCGAATGAACCTTTTAACCTAAACTGCGCAAAACACCACCCCTTTTGCGGGGGGTGGGGATATTGACGGGCTTGGGTTTTGCGAGTATAATAAGTGGATGTATGATATATGCTGAAATGGCTGTGTCCACAGCCAAGAGCAGGGAGGACGGACCGAATGAAGAAGAGTTTGATCAAACTGGTGATCGTCGCGGTGCTGATCGTCGTCGCGGCGTTCCTGGCGCTGAA
>JAZSAA010000072.1:0-2095 GCA_045601625.1 Clostridia bacterium
GTGACGGGCACGTTCCACACCCAGCTGTCGCCCCAGTTGCCCCTCACGGCGTTGCCGAGCCAGATCAGGTAGCCCCTGACCACGCCCTTGTCCATGCCGTACTGGGCATTCAGGTCCGCCAGCCACTCGGCGTAGCTCTTGGTCGCGCCGGGACGGGAGGCCAGCTCCCGCGCCTTGGTCTCCACGAAGCCCGAGGGCATGTTGTACATCAGCACGTAGATGATGAACATGACGAAGAACAGTATCAGAACGCTGTAGACCAGGCGCTTGGCCGTATACTTCAGCATCGTTTTCCCACCTTCTGCCTGGCTTCGCGATGGTAGCGTGAAGCCTTGATTGTGATGAATGGTCAGTATTTGAGTATTTAGTATTTAGCGGTTAGTTTTTAGTGGCGGTGCAAGCGGCGCGGTTTTCAAATTTTCAATTTGAAAATCCGCGGTTTCGGCCTTCGGCCGAAACTGACTTGCCCGAATTGGAAATTCGGTCAAGTCACCAGCCCTGACGGATTTGTTTATTAAAGGGAAGCGGCAGAGGTTTCAACGTTTCTCGATTCTTTGAATCAAAAGAAATCCGCAAGGATTTCCTCCTCCACTAACCACTAAATGCTAAATACTAAATACTGAATTCACGAACAGTCCCCGCATGGGCAGAGGGAATATTCCCTCCGCCCACGCAGGGCACAGGACCGATATGGTATGATCTTACTTGATGGCCAGGGTCTCGACCTCGGCGTACCAGTTCCAGAAGGGGGTCATGTCCTGGGGAATGGTGTCGGTATCGACGCGCTGGGTGGAGAAGGTGGTGCAGTCCTTGCGCTGGTACAGCGGCAGCTCGCAGCCCCAGTCCATGATGATCTCCATGGCGTCCTTGTAGATGCTCTTGCGCTCCTCGGTGTCGGCGCTGCTGCGGCCGGCGGCGATCAGGGCGTCCAGGTCGGCGTCGTCCAGCTGGTAGTGGTTGGAGTTGGTGCCCTGGCCGTGAGCGTTGGCGCTGGAGTAGACCTGGGTCATGTCGGGGTCGAGGTCAGCCTGCCAGGCAGCGGCCCACATCATGGCGGTGTTGCCCTCCAGGGCGTTGTTCCACACGGAGGTGCCCACGTCGTTCACCTGCAGGGTGATGCCCAGCTCGGCCAGCACGTTGCTGGCGGCCACGGCCACGCCGTAGGCGGGGTGGTCCTGGATGCCCGCGCCGGGGATCATGACCTCATAGGTGTCGGCCACGTCGGTGAACTTGCCGGCGGCCTCGTCGTAGGTGAAGCCCGCAGCCTTGAAGTAGCCGATGGCGGCCTGCTTCGCGGCCTCGTAGCGCTGCTCCTCGCTCATGGAGGCGTCGTAGATCGGGTTGCCGTCCACGTCCTCGGAGTAGGCGTTGTGATATCCCGGGTCGGCCGGCTTGGGGGCGGCCCAGCTGGTGTTGGAGATGGGATACTGGATGACGGAGGCGCGGTCGCCGTAGTAGGAGTTGATGACGGTGTCGCGGTACACGGAGAACAGGGTCATGAAGCCCTTGCGCAGCGCCTTGGAGGCATCGGAGCCGGGCTCGCCGCCCACGTTCACCAGGTCGGCGTTGATGCCCATGTAGCCGTAGCCGCGGTAGTCCACCAGCACGGTGGTGACCACGTCGCCGGTCAGCTCGCCGTTGCTGTTGGCGTCCTTGATGGCCTTCACGGTGTCCTCGTTGATGGAGGGCATGTTCACGTCAAAGCTGCCGGTGATGATGCCGGGCACGTAGTCGGCCTCCTGCAGGACCTCCTGCATCTGGAGGTACTGGACCTTGGGCTCGCCCAGGTAGTAGCTGGGGTTGGCCTTCAGGGTGACCACGTTGTTGGAATAGCCCTCGAAGGTGTAGGGGCCGGCGCCCAGAGGCGCGGAGCTCTTGGACTTCACCATGGACAGGTCGCCCTTGGGGAAGCCAAAGCTGTTGTTGGCGTAATCGTACAGGGCCTCGTCGCCGTAGTAGTGCATGGGCGCGACATAGAAGTTCATCTCGTAGATGGCCTTCGCGTTGTACTCGGTCATGTGCACGGTCATGCTGTGGTCGCCGGTGCGGATGATGCCGGCGATGTTCGCCGCGCCCGCGCCGGTCTCGACGCCCA
>JAZSAA010000073.1:0-2614 GCA_045601625.1 Clostridia bacterium
CTGATGCCGCCGGCGGCCTTGATGCGCACGTTGGGGCCCACGTGGCTGGCAAACAGGGCCACGTCGTCGAAGGTCGCGCCGCCCTTGGAGAAGCCGGTGGAGGTCTTGATGAAGTCCGCGCCGGCCTCGGTGACCAGGCGGGACATGGTCACCTTCTCCGCGTCGGTGAGCAGGCAGGTCTCGATGATGACCTTCAGCACCAGCTTGCCGCAGGCGGCCTTCAGGGCCTTGATCTCGTCCAGCACGTAGTCGGTGTTGCCGGCCTTGAGCATGCCGATGTTGATGACCATGTCGATCTCGCTGGCGCCGTTGGCGATGGCCTCCTTCGCTTCAAAGACCTTGGTGCCGGTGGTGGTGTTGCCGTTGGGGAAGCCGATGACGGTGCAGATGGCCAGCCTGCCCTGCACGTAGTCCGCCGCCTGCTTCACATAGCAGGGCGGGATGCACACCGACGCGGTCTTGTAGGCCAGCGCGTCGTCGCAAAGCTTTTGAATATCCTCCCAGGTGGCGGTCTGCGCCAAAAGGGTGTGGTCCACCATGGAACAGAGCTTTTCAGTGGTCATGTGGATTACCTCCCGATGCGTTGATGGATGGCTTTATTGTACGCTCGGGAGGTTCTTTTGTCAACGGCTGCGCAATCCATCCGCTTCTACCTGTGGCGCGGAGCTTCATCTGTTTTCAATTCGTTCACAAATCATCGAAGGTTTGTTTATTGACTTTGACCTTGTTCGATCTTATAATAATCCCAGCAATCGGGAAGAAAAACCGATGCGCCGGAAATAATAAAATCATCCGCGAGAGGAGAGATCCATATGAAGACCACAAACAATATCAAGCGCAATCGCAGGCGCGCCCGGAAGAGCAGCGGCGCGATGCTGCTGATGTCCCTGGCGCTGGTGTGTGCGCTGGCCGTGGGCGGCCTGCTCACCCTGGGCAACGTTACGCTGAACCGCGCGGCTTCGGCCGAGGCCGGCGAGGCCCCGGCGCCGGTGCCCACGACGGACGACAGCCCCGCCATCTACGTGGCCCAGAAGAACGCCAATTCGGTGGTGGGCATCATCACCAACACCGAGGGCTGGAGCCGCAGCAGCGGCGTCCAGAACACCGTGATCGCCCAGGGCAGCGGCGTTGTGATCGCTGAGGGCGGCTACGTGCTGACCAACTACCATGTCATCGAAGAAGGCAGCGCCTTCCAGGTGCTGATGCCCAGCGGCGACAAGGTGAACGCCACGCTGGTAGGCGCGGATTCCGCGATGGACCTGGCCGTCCTGAAGGTCGAGGAGCAGGCCGACAAGCTGGTGCCCGTCACCGTCGGCGCTTCCGAGACCCTGCCCGTGGGCAGCACCGTCATCGCCATCGGCAATCCCGGCGGCGAGATCCTGGCCAACACCGTCACCCCCGGCATCATCTCCGCGCTGGGGCGCACCAGCATGTCCACCAACAACACCACCCGGAACGTCAACTACATCCAGCATGACGCGCCCATCAGCAGCGGCAACTCCGGCGGCGGCCTGTTCGACTACCAGGGCAACCTGATCGGCATCAACACGCTGAAGTACGGCGGCAGCTTCTATTCCTCCGGCAGCTACGAGGGCCTGGGCTTCGCCATCCCCGTGGAGACCGCCTATCCCATCGCCCAGCAGCTGATCGAGCACGGCAAGGTGATCCGTCCCCAGATCGGCGTGACCGTGATGGACCAGGAGGGCCCGGATGCGCCCATGAACGACTATGCTCCCGCCAGCGTGTGCATTACCGGCGTGAACGACGGCAGCCCCGCCGCCGCGGCCGGCCTGAAGCAGTACGACTTCATCACCGCCGTCAACGGCGAGCGCATCACCTCCATGCGGGATCTGACCACCCTGCTGGACACCTTCAAGCCCGGCGACACCGTGACGCTGACCATCGTGCGCTACAACAACGCCGGCGTGATGAGCAACAACAACGGCTACGACAGCTATTACTCCAACCCCTTCGGCTTTGGCTTCGGCTTCCCCTTCGGCGGCTACGGCTATGGCTATGGCAACAATGGCAATAACGGCAATAACGGCAACGGCTCCGAATACTATTACGGTAACGGCACCGTGACCGTCGGCGGCGGCTACACCACCTTCGACGTTCAGGTGACCCTGGAGGAAAAGCAGTAAACAAACCCCTCTCTCCCCAGGCCCCCTTCTCAGGAAGGGGGCTGTTTTTCGCAATTCCGAAATTTCCGTTAATCCCCCGCAGGGGCTTGACATGCCGGCGATGGGCATGATATAATTACTCTGTTGCTTGTGAGGCACAGCCTCCATTGCCGGGGTGTGGCGCAGTTTGGTAGCGCACGTGCTTTGGGAGCATGGGGCCGCAGGTTCGAATCCTGTCACCCCGACCAACGCGACCTCTTGGTCAAGCGGTTAAGACACCGCCCTTTCACGGCGGTAACACGGGTTCGAGTCCCGTAGAGGTCGCCATCTTTTTTCAGCCATTGGGGATCAAGGGCCTTTAGCTCAGTGGTTAGAGCAGTCGGCTCATAACCGATCGGTCCGGGGTTCAAGTCCCTGAAGGCCCACTGTATGGCGCGGTAGTTCAGTTGGTTAGAATGCCAGCCTGTCACGCTGGAGGTCGAGGGTTCGAG
>JAZSAA010000074.1:0-13119 GCA_045601625.1 Clostridia bacterium
GATTTCCGTAACAATGGCCATCGCCAGGCCCTCCGTTTCGATGGGATTGTGCAAATTATACACGGTATGACTTGACGGCTCTACCCCGTTTGTGTTATGATATATCCATAAGTGTACTGGGAGGGATAGTCCATGTCCGGACATAACAAATGGTCAACCATTAAAAATAAGAAGGCAAAGACCGACGCCGCAAAGGGCAAGATCTTTACCAAGATCGGCCGCGAAATCGTTATCGCCGTCAAGAGCGGCGGCAGCGCTGATCCTGCGCTGAACAGCAAGCTGAAGGACGTCATCGCCAAGGCGAAGGCGGCCAACATGCCCAACGACAACATCCAGCGCTCCATCAAGAAGGCCGCCGGCGAAGGCGAGTCCGCCAACTACAAGGAGGTCACCTACGAGGGCTATGCGCCCTGCGGCGTGGCCGTGATCGTGGAGATCGTCACCGATAACCTGAACCGCACCGCCAGCGAGATGCGCCACATCTTCGACAAGTGCGGCGGCTCCCTGGGCGCCACCGGTTGCGTGTCCTGGAAATTCGAGCGCAAGGGCGTCATCGTCATCGACAATGCCAAGGGCATGGACGAGGACGAACTGACCATGCTGGCCCTGGACGCCGGCGCGGACGACGTGGAATACAACGGCGATACCGCGGTGATCTACACCGACCCCAACGACTTCAGCGAGGTCCGGGACAACCTGGAGAACGCCGGCTGCACCTTCCTGTCCGCCGAGCGCGCCATGCTGCCCACCTCCACCACCGCCCTGCCGGACGAGGAATCCGTGCAGAAGGTGACCAGGCTGCTGGACTGGCTGGAGGAGTACGACGACACCGAGAACGTCTACCACGACGCCGAGCTGCCCGAGGACGACGAGGAAGACGACTGATACTATTCTCAAATAAGAGATAGAAAAGATCCTGTGCGATGCAAGCCTGCGGCACGACTCCGCTCAGGATGACAGACTTCATAGTGCCATCCTGAGCGAAGCATCTTCACATTTTAATTGAGAAAAGTATGATATTTCACATTACGACAGAACAGGGACGCCATATCGGCGTCCCTGTTCTGTCGTTTTCATGAAGGATTGAAGCGCTCGCGCCGTTCACTCCCTCACGATGTTCCGGATGCCCTCCTGTCGCAGGAATTCATAAAAGCGTTCCATTTCATCGGCGCTGAACGCGCCGCCCTCCACCGGATAGTCCTGCTCCAGGGCGGCGTACTTGCTGCGGCAGAGGGGGTTGAAATTGAGCAGCTCGTACCGCGCGTCCGGGTCGGTCTGCATAAGATGGCGGGCGATGGCGCGGAGGTTGGCCTCCGTGGCGGTGTAGCCGGGAACCAGCGGCGTGCGCACCAGCATGTCCGCGCCCTGTTCCACCAGGAAGCGGTGGTTTTCCAGCACCTGCCGGTTGTCCAGGCCCAGCACCGCCCGGTGGACGTCCGGGTCCATGTACTTGATGTCCATGATGAAGTGGTCCACCACGGGCAGGAATCGGGCGAGGACGTCCCGACCGACGACCATGCAGCTCTCGATGGCCGTGTCCACGCCCCCGGCTTTGCAGATTTCCAGGATGTCCAGCGCGAAGCGCCACTGGGCGAAGACCTCGCCGCCGGAGAGGGTGATGCCGCCGCCGTCCTCGAAGAACACCCGGTCCTTCATCAGCAGCGCGGCCGCTTCCTCAGCGGTGACCTCCCGCCCGTCCAGTGACAGCGCGCTGACGGGACAGGCCTTGACGCAACGCCCGCAGCGCCGACAGAGATCGTGATGGATGTGCACCCGGTCGGTCAGCGTCAACGCGCCGTGGCGGCACGCCGAGACGCAGTTGCCGCACTTCACGCAGCCCCGGGGCCGGTGCCACAGCCGGATGTCGGCGTGCAGGCCCTCCGGGTTCTGACACCAGGGGCAGCGCAGCGGACAGCCCTTCAAAAACAGCGTGGTGCGGATGCCGGGGCCGTCGTGGACGGCGAAGCGCTTGACTTCAAAGATCGTGCCCATCATACGCCCTCGTAGGTGGTGCGGGCGATGATCTCCTCCTGCAGGTCCGGGGCCAGCTCGGTGAAGTAGGCGGTGTAGCCCGCCACGCGCACCGTCAGGCCGCGATACTTCTCCGGCTCCCGCTGGGCCGCCCGGAGGTCGGCCTCGTTGAGCACGTTGAACTGGATGTGGTTGATGCCCAGCCGGCAGAAGGCCCGCAGGAACGCCGCGAACTTTTCGATGCCCGCCTGGGTTTTGAAGAACGACGGCAGGAACTTCATGTTCAGAAGCGACCCGTTGCTGACCAGCTCGAAGGGCAGCTTCGCCACCGATTGCAGCAGCGCCGTGGGGCCCTTCTCGTCCCGGCCGTACATGGCGGACACGCCGCCGTCGGCCAGCGGATCGCGGGCGTGGCGTCCGTCCGCCGAAGCGCCCACGTTCTGCCCCATGGGCACGTGGGCCGAGACGGTGTACAGGCCCATCTGGTAGATGCCGCCCCGGCGGTTCCGGAACTTCTTGAGGCCGTCGCCGAAGTACCGGGCCCACTTCGCGCCGATGGCGTCCACCTCGGCGATGTCGTTGCCGTACTTGGGGGCCTTGTGGATCGCCCGCTGGCGCAGAAGCTCATGGCCCTGCCAGTCGCGCTTCAGCGCGTCCAGCAGCTCCCCGGCAGAGACGGACTTTTCCTCATACACAAACCGGCGGATGACCTCCAGGCTGTCGGCGATATTGGCCATCTGTATGGCCTGCACGCCCGCCTGGTTGTAGTGGGCCCCGCCCAGGGTGATGTCCTTTCCCAGTTCCATGCAGTCGTCGATCACCGCGGACAGGAAGGGGGTGGGCAGGATCTTTGCGTGCATCTCGTCCATGACGGCCACCATGTCCACCATGCGTTCCATGTAGTGGTCGATCATGCGGGCGTAGGCGGCTTCCAGATCCTCATAGGTCCTGTAGGTGGTCAGGTCGCCGTAGTTGGGGCCGGACTGCCTGCTGTCCAGCAGGTCGACGCCGCCGGTGAGCGTCAGCTCCAGCGCCTTGACCATGTTGAACATGGCCGCGTCGCTCCAGCCCAGGGCGTTTCCGTGGGTGGTCAGCTCCACGCAGCCCACGATGGCATAGTTCACCGCGTCCTCGTGGGAGATGCCGTGCAGCTCCAACGCGGGGATGACGCCCTCGTCGTTGAACACCTGGGGAATGCCGCTGCCCATGCCGATCACGCGGCTGGCGGCCTCCAGCAGTTCCTCCGGCGAGCCCCTGAACACCCGCAGACTCAGGTTTGGCTGGGGCAGCAGCAGGTGGGCCTGGGCCTGGAGGAAGAGATAGCTCAGGTCGTTGGAGGCGTCGCTGCCGTCCAGGTTCTGGCCGCCGATGGCCACGTTGAAGCCGATGGGGAACCCGGCGAAGTACTTCGCGCTGTTGGCGTTGCGCAGGTACACGATCTGGTTGAACTTGAGCCAGAGGCTTTCGGTCAGCTCCAGCGCCTGCGCCAGCGTCATGCCCGCCGCGCGGCTCTTCTCATAGTAGGGATACAGGTACTGGTCCATGCGCCCCGGGGAGAACGACGAGGCGTTGCCCTCCATTTGCAGTATGACGAACAAAAACCAGGTGGCCTGCAGGGCCTCGTGATAGGTCTCCGGGGGCTTTTCGGCCAGCTTGCGGCAGATGCGGCTTACCTCGGCGAGGCTCTCCGTGCCGGTTTCGGCGTACAGCTTATCCGCCAGGTTGGCGTAGCGTTCAATAAAGTGAACCGCGCCGTCCATGGCGAGGATGACGCTCCGGTAGAAGTCGCGCTGTCCGTCGTCCCTCGCGCCCTCAAGCCGGGCCTCGGCGTCGGCGCGTATGCCCGCGGGGCCCATGGCCAGCCACTTCACCGTGTTCGGGCAGATGTGGCCCTGGGAGTGGTCCTTCTGGTTGATCTTCACCACCCGGGCGATGGCGTCCACCTCCGCGCCGGCGCGGGCGCGCACCTGGTCCTCCAGCGATACGCCCTTCCAGTAGGGCAGTATCGACTCGCGGAATTCCCTTATGTCCGCTTCCCGCACGTTGAAGCGGTCCTGGGGGCGGGTGGGCAGCGTTTCAAACTCCCGGTCCACCCAGCTCGCGCCGGTCTCCGGGAACACTACGCCGGCGCGCACGCCCGCGGTGCGGTTGCCCACGATCAGCTCCTCCGGCTCGATGCGGATTTCCACAACCTCCAATGAGGCCTTCAGCGCCTTGGCCCGGCGGATGCAGGCGGGTTCGCCCTCGGTGGCCTTGTAAACTTCGGTGATGATCCGGGCCTGCTCGATGGAGACATAGCGGGGCTCGTCCAGCATTTTCTTTTTAAGGAACTCGATGCGCGGGGACTTGGGAAGCGCCGCGATGGCCTGATAGTGTATGTTCACGCCGAATTGCTCCTTTGCATTGATTGATTCTGTCGGGGTCATACTAACACGTCATTTGCATCGATAAACAGCGCTGGAACGTCAAATACAGGTTCAGATTTGGCTGTGAAATGACCGGGCCGCATATCAGGCGTCCGCCATTCCGGCCATAAGGGCCGCGCCCAGCATACCGGCGTCATCGCCGAATACCGCGGGCCTGACCACGATATCCTCCGAATAGACGATGTAGTTTTTCGCCAGCTCCGTCGCCCTGGCGATGTAGGACGGGTTGTGGATCGCCACCGAACCGCCGATGACGATGACGGCGGGGTCGAGGGTACAGCTGATGTTGGCGATGCCCCTCGCCAGCGTATCCGCGGCCTTCTCAATGACCCGGGCCGCGCCTTCGTGGCCCTCGGCCGCCCTTGCAAACAGCGTGCGGGCGTCCGTTGGCGTGCCAAACAGGGCCGTCGCCGCCGTGGCGAGGCCGCTGCCGCTGCACTGCTCGTTCAGGGAGCCGGGATTGGCGTTCTTGTGGCATCGGGAATCCTCGTTGACGATCATGCTCCAGAATTCCGCCGCGTTGCCGTGGGCGCCGTTGTACAGCCTGCCATCCAGGACGAACGCGCCGCCGATGCCGGTGGAGATGCCCATGAACGCCACCGAGTCATAGCCCTGTCCCGCGCCCCTGAGGGCCTCGGCGAGGCCGGCGACATTGGCGTCGTTGTTCAGCAGGGCCGTGAGCCCGGTCTGCTCCCGGACGTGCCTGACGATCTCAAAGTGGTCCCAGCCCACCAGGTTGGGGGGATCGACCAGCCGCCCCGCCCGGAGGTCCAGCGGGCCGGGGCAGCCGATGCCGATCTTTTTCAGCCGGTCGCCATGCTCGAGCAGGTACCCGATCAGGGGCTTCATGTTTTCCCCGGGCGTTTGCGACCGGTCGTTGAGGGCCTTGAAGGACGAAACCTGCCGGTATTCCTCGTCGTAGATTCCCGCGCGCAGCTGGGTCCCCCCGATGTCGATGCCCGCAATCCACATAGGCTTCACTCCTGTTCTGTCGTCAATGACTGCCGAAGCATGGGAATCGGCGCAGGCCCTTTTTATTGCTGCGCCTGCGCCTCGGCCTCGGCCAGGGCGGCGAGGGCCTTCATGCGGCGCTCGGCCACGATGGGCTCCTCAACGAAGGGCACCACGCCCTTCACCGCGTCGGCGGGCTGGATGCGCGCGTCGGCGTTGTCGGTGTCCAGCAGGACATAGCGGCGGTTGCCCATGCCCAGCTCCTCCATATAGGCCAGCTGCCGGTGGCCGTGGCGGGTGGTGATGCGCTCCCGAAGGGCCGCGCCGTCCTCCTCGGACAGGGCGTAGATCAGGTCCACGCAGGCCTGGTCCAGGGCAAGTATGTCGGTGGAGGCGAGGATGCCTACGTTGGGGGTGACCACCTGCTCGGCCAGGCACCCCTCGCAGTCGCAGGACACGGACATGTTGCGCATGACGTTGACATAGGTGATCTGCTTGCCGAAGTGGTCCACGGTGGCCTTGGTGGATTCGCTGATGCGCTCCATCAGCTCCTCCTCGGCGATGCTCCACTGGTCGTCGGAGCCCTCCCGCTGGTGGATGGCCTTCTTGCCGATCCTGCCGTCGGCGCAGCCGATGCCGATGTTCTTGTTGCTGCCGCCGAAGCCGCCCATGGTGTGGCCCTTGAAGTGGGTCAGCACCACCAGGGAGTCGTAGTCCGGCAGGGTCTTGCCCACGGTCATGTGGTCGAACCACTTGCCGCCCTTCACGGGCAGCTCCACCGTGCCCTCGGCGTCGGTGATGTCCACGGGGCAGAAGGTCCAGCCGTTCACCTTCAGCGTCTCGCGGTGCTTCTCGGTGGTGTCGCGGTCGCCCTCGTAGAAGGTGTTGGTCTCCACGATCGTGGCCTCCGGCAGGTCGTTCTTCACCAGCGCCTCCACCCACTGGTGGGGGATGATGTTCGGGCCGTACTGCTCGCCGGTGTGCAGCTTGATGGCCACCTTGCCCCTGATGTTGCCGCTGACCCGGGCGTACAGCCTGCGCAGGCCGTCGGCGGACAGGTCGCGGGTGAAGTAGACGATGGATTCGTTGCCCTTTCGCTCGTCATAGGGGGTGTAGCGTTCGCCGCCCAGGCCGGGAATGATGGTGGTCATAGACAGTCCTCCTTTTTGGTGGGTTTTATGATGGTATTGCAGCAGAAAGCCGGACGGCTGTATAGGATGCCGGCCCGGTAGAAATGCGGCGGTCGCCGCCACAGGATCAAATCCCGATCAGCCGATCTTTCCCTCGCGGATGCAGCGTGCCAGCTCCGGGGCGAAATAGGTCAGGTAGATGCCGGCGCCCGCGCGGAAGGCGGCCACGGCCATCTCGCACATGATCTTCTCCCCGTCGATCCAGCCGTTGGCGGCGGCAGCCTTCACCATGGCGTATTCGCCGCTGACGCTGTAGGCGGCCACCGGCAGGTTTATGGCGTCGTATACCTCGCGCACCAGGTCCAGGTAGGCCATGGCGGGCTTGACCATGATGATGTCGGCACCCTCTTCCACGTCCAGCAGGGCCTCCTTGAGGGCCTCGCGGCGGTTGTGGAAATCCATCTGGTAGCTCTTGCGATCGCCAAAGGAAGGGGCCGAGCCCGCCGCCTCCCGGAAGGGCCCGTAGAAGGAGGAGGCATACTTCACCGCGTAGGACATGATGGGTTTGTTCGTAAAGCCTTTTTCGTCCAGCGCCTCGCGGATGGCCCGCACCCGGCCGTCCATCATGTCCGAGGGAGCCACCATGTCCGCGCCGGCCTCCACGTGGGACAGGGCGGTCTTCGCCAGCAATTCAAGCGTCTTATCGTTGTCAACATCGTGATCGCACAGCACCCCGCAATGCCCGTGGGAGGTGTATTCGCACATGCACACGTCGGTGATGACGTACATCTCCGGGTGCAGGATCTTCGCCCGGTTCGCCGCCCGCTGCACGATGCCGTCGGGGGCGTAGGCCTGGCTGCCCACGGGGTCCTTGTGCGCCGGAATGCCGAAAAGCATCACGCTGCTCACGCCGGCCTGGGCCAGCTCGTCCAGGATCTCGCCCATGCGGTCCAGACTGTAGCGGTACTGGCCCGGCATGGCCTCGATGGGCTCCTTGATATCCTTCCCCTCGGTGACAAACATCGGGTATACCAGCGATGCCGCGTCCACGCGGGTCTCCCGCACCATGCGGCGCAGGGTATCGCTGCCGCGCAGCCGCCTCGGCCTGACGATCATATTCATGGGTATTCGCTCCTTCATAAACATCTGCTATATTAGATTATAATAACGCCGACCCGACCTGTCAAGCGGTTGCCAATGGGCTTCCAAAATGCTATAATGATCAGGAGGGTATATCGAAAACAACGAGTGTTTATACGGAGGTAAGAAGACATGAAGCGCGGTATTGCCTACGGCGTGGGGGTCGGCCCCGGCGACCCGGAACTGATGACCTACAAGGCGGCAAAGCTGATCCGGGAGAACGACGTGATCGCCGTGCCCGGCAGGGACCCGAAGGAGGCCGTGGCCTACAAGATCGCGGCGGGCGTGGTGCCCGAGATCGCGGACAAGGAGCTGGTGCCCATCTACATGCCCATGATCAAGGACCGGGCGCTGATCGACAAGGAGCATCAGAAGGCTGCGAAGCTGGTGGAGGGCATACTGGACTCGGGCAAAAACCTGGTGTACATCACTCTGGGCGACCCCACCGTCTACTGCACCTTCAGCTATATCCAGCACTACCTGGAGGCGGACGGCTACCGGGTGGAGCTGGTGCCGGGCATCAGTTCCTTCTGTGCCGCCGCGGCGCGGCTGGGCCTGCCGCTGGTGGAGTGGGACGAGCAGCTGCACGTGGTGCCCGCGGTGCACAAGTTGGACCACGCGCTGGAGCAGCCCGGCACCTACGTGCTGATGAAGTCCGCCAGCCAGATGGCCGCCGTCAAGGAGATGCTGCGCAAGAGCGGCCGAAAGGTTCAGATGGTGGAAAATTGCAGTATGGACAATGAAAAACTGTATCACAATCTGGACGAGATCCCGGACGACGCGGGTTATTTCTCGCTGATCATCGCCAAGGAATGACACATTGTGATTGTAGCGGCGGCCTCCAGGCCGCCATGGTGTCGGCAGAGACGCCGCCGCTACATGCCGGTCTCGTGAAAATAGGTAGAGCTGATCATGATTGAACTGAAGCATCTGACCAAGAAATTCGGCGACTTCACGGCGGTGGACGACCTGAGCCTGTCCATCGGCACCGGGGAGTTTTTCGGGCTGCTCGGGCCCAACGGCGCGGGCAAGACCACGACCATCTCCATGATGTCCACGGTGTTGCTGCCCACGGCCGGGGAGATCCTGGTGGACGGCGTGCGGCTGGACCGGAAGGCCAGCGCCCAGAAGCGCAAGCTGTCGGTCATCACCCAGGAGTATTCCATGCGCCAGGACATGAACATGGACGAGGTCATGGAATACCAGGGGCGGCTGTACTTCCTGCCCCGTAAGGTCATCCGGGAAAAGACCGACGCGCTGCTGGAATTCGCCGGCCTGATCGATTACCGCCACCGCACGGTGCGGCACCTGACCGGCGGCATGAAGCGCAAGCTGATGATCTGCCGGGCACTGATGATCGAGCCGGAGATACTGCTTCTGGACGAGCCCACCGCGGGCATGGACGCGCTCTCCCGGCGGCAGATGTGGAACCTGCTGCGCCGGGTCAACGGCGACAAAATGACCATCGTGCTGACGACTCACTACATCGAGGAGGCCCAGGCGCTGTGCGGCCGCGTGGCGCTGATCAACCAGGGACGGCTTCAAAAGCTGGACAGCCCCGACAACCTGATCCGGGAGCTGGGCCCATTCGCCGTGGACGAGACGGCCCGGGACACCCTGGTCAGCCGGTATTTTCACAGCCGGGACGAGGCGATTGCTTACCTTTCGAAGGCGGGCAGCGACGCGACGCTGCGGGCCACGACCCTGGAGGACGTGTTCGTGGACGTGGCGGGGCGGAAGCTGTGAGAAGGGCTTCCGGGATCAGGCCCTGTAGCGGCGGCGCCTGCGCCGCCGCAAGGAAACGGAAAAGCAGCGGCGGCGCCGGCGCCGCCATATGTCAGCGTGGGAAAGCGGAGGAACGCAATGGGCATCATCACCGTACTCTGGGAAAAATGGGTGGAGTTCCGGCGGGATTTCTTCAAGATCACCGTGGCGGCGATGATCTCGCCGCTGATGTACCTGATCATATTCGGCCTGGGCATACAGACCACATCCCACGGGGAGCCCTACCTGAACTTTCTGATCCCCGGCATCGTGGCCATGGCCACCATGACGGGCTCGTTCTCCGCCATCGCCCAGAACATGAGCGTGCAGCGTCTGTACGAGCGTGCGCTGGACCAGATCATGGTGTCGCCCACGCCGCTGTGGCAGTTCATACTGGGCCAGATCATCGGCGGCAGCCTGCGGGGCATGTACGCCGCGGGGGTGATCCTGGTGCTCACCGCGCCCATCCGCACGGGGCTGGTGTTCAACGGCCTGTCCTTTGCCATTATGTTCCTGAACGGCACGGTGTTTTCCACCATCGCGCTGGTGCTGTCCTTCCTGGCCAAGAGCTACACCGACGCGCCGCGGTTCACCTCCTACATCATCATGCCCATGTCCTTCCTGTGCAACACCTTCTTCTCCACCGACCAGATGCCCTCGGGCTTCCGGCAGGTCATATCGCTGCTGCCGCTGTCCCAGGCCAGCGCCATGATCCGCGCCATCTCCGCAGGCGAAGCGCCGGGCGGGTTCGGGTTTGCGGTGCTGCTGGCCTACCTGGCGGTGTTCGGCGCGATTTCGGTGACGTTCATCTACCGCAAGAAGAACCTGTAGCACGAATGGGAAATCGGGAATGGGGAGTGGGAAATGAATAAGCGTTTGCGGCAAGGGGCGTGCCTGATCCTGGCGCTGTTGCTGGCGCTTGCGTTGCCGTCCGCGCTGGCGGTGACGGTGCTGACGCCGAAAAGGACGGACTATAGCGCGCGACAGGCGAAGGCCGAAAAGGCCATCCGCGCCAGGAAGGTCGGCAGGTACGGCATGGTCCCCATCTACGGTCGGGACATTGCGGACGGCACCTATGAGGTGAAAGTGGAATCCACGTCGGCGTTCTTCAAGATCGTCGAAGCGGAGCTGATCGTCAGCGGCGGCGAGATGACGGCGAACATCACCATCGGCAGCCACAGCTACCTCTATGTCTATATGGGCACGGCGCAGCAGGCGGAAGGCGCCCCGGAGGCGGACTGGATTCCGGGGGAGCAGGGGCAGCGGTTCACGGTGTTCACCATCCCCGTCCCCGCCCTCAACGCCCCCTTTGAATGCGCGGCGTTCAGCAAGAACCGGCAGCTGTGGTACGACCGGCAGCTGCTCATCGACGCTTCGGCCCTTCCCGGGGACGCGCTGGCCTTCGAGCTGCCAGACTATGAGTTGGTGGAGAAAGCCGTCATCGACTTCGAGACGGACGGCGAAGTCGCGCCGGAGGACGACGAGGGGGAGGAAGGCGGCCTGACGGCCCCGGAACCGGTCTCCCTGCCGCGCTCGGACGGCGAATACTCCATCGAGGTCAACCTGGCTGGCGGCAGCGGCCGGGCCAATGTCAGCTCTCCAACGCTGCTGGTCGTGCGGGAGGGGAAGGCCTGGGCCCGGCTGCTGTGGAGCAGCCCCTATTACGACTACATGGTCGTCGGCGAGACCGTCTATGACAACCTGACCACGGACGGCGGCAACTCCACCTTTGAGATCCCGATCATTGCTATGGACGAGCCGATGGAGGTCATCGCCGATACCACGGCCATGGGCGACCCCCTCGAGATCGAGTACACGCTGACCTTCTACTCCGAGTCCCTGGGCGACAAGAGCCGGATTCCCCAGGAGGCGGCCAAGAAGGTGCTGTACATCTCGCTGGCGATCATCGCCGTGGGCGCGGTGCTGAACCACTTTGTGAAGCGGAGGAGGCGCTGACATGGGGGAGTACCCCTTCTTCCCGGTGTTCGTGGACCTGTCCCGGCGGCGGGCGCTGGTGGTGGGCGGCGGCAGGATCGCCGCGCGCCGGGTGGGCACGCTCTCCCGGTTCTGTCCTTCCGTCACCGTCGTCGCCCCGGCCATATGCCCCGACATCGCCGCGCTGGCCGGCAGGGGAGGGGTGATGGTGCGGGAACGAACCTTCCGGGAGGGCGACCTCGAGGGCGTTGACCTGGTGCTGGCCTGCACCGACGACGCCGCGCTGAACGCCGATATCGTCGCGGCCTGCCGCGCCAGGGGCATCCCCGTGAACGACGCCAGCGACCGGCGGCGCTGCGATTTCCTTTTCCCCGGCATTGCCCAAAAGGGCGCGGTGGTGGCCGGCGTCACCGCCGGGGGACAGGACCACGCCCTGGCCCGCCGCGCCACCGAGGCGGTGCGGGAATGCCTGGAGAACGCCATTGATCTGAACGACTGACGCGCACAAACCCACGTAGCGGCGGCGCCCGCCCCGCCATGGCCTGGACCGACATGACCCATGCGGACAACGGAACGACAGAGAGAGGAAGAAGCGAAATGGCGGAGATACTGCGGGAGGGCAACCTCTATCATCTCAGGAACGAACAGATCAGCTATGTGCTGATGGAAATGCCCGGCGGCGTGCTGGCGCACCTGTACTTCGGCGCGCGGCTGGAGGGGCTGAACGCCGGGAACCTGCTGGGCCGGGTGAACATCCCCGCGGACGACAACTTCAGCGTTCAGGAGTGCAGCCTTGACCGGCTGCCCCGGGAATACCCGTCCTTCGGACTGGGGGACCTGCGCGACGGCGCGCTGGAGGTGGAGGCCCCGGACGGCAGCTGGGCGGTGGACCTGCGGGTCCGGAAGGCGGAGATCCTCGGCGCGAAGCCCGCGCTGGAAGGCCTGCCCGCCACCCGCGGCGAGGGCTGCGCCGCGCTGCGCGTCACCCTGGAGGACGCCCACACCGGCCTTGCGGCCCTGCTGGACTATGCCATCTACGACGACTGTCCCGCCGTGACCCGGAGCGCGAAGCTGGTCAACGGCGGCGACGCGCCGCTGAACGTCACCCGCGCCATGAGCCTGTGCCTCGACCTGCCGGACGACGGCTGGGACATCATCACCCTGCCGGGGGCCTGGGCCAGGGAGCGGGCCGTCTGCCGCCGCCCGCTGGTTCCGGGCCACCAGGGCATCTCAAGCCGCAGAGGCGCCAGCAGTGCCCAGGCCTCGCCGTTCATGGCCCTGGCCAGGCCGAACGCCACCCAGGCCCAGGGCGAGGCCATCGGCATGACGCTCGTCTACAGCGGCAACTTCATGGCTGACGCCGAGGTCTCCCAGTTCGGCCTGACCCGCCTGCTGCTGGGCATCGACGACAACGACTTCCGCTGGCAGCTGCTGCCCGGCGAGGGCTTACAGACCCCGGAGGCCGCGCTGGTCTACTCTGACGCGGGCCTCGGCGGCATGAGCCGTGGCTTCCACAGGCTGTGGGAGAGGCACCTGCTGCCGGCGCGCTGGATGAACCGGCCCCGCCCGGTGCTGCTGAACAGCTGGGAGGCCGCGTATTTCGACTTCGACCACGACAAGCTGCTCGCCATCGCGAAGGCTGCCGCCGAGGCGGGGGTGGAGCTGTTTGTGATGGACGACGGCTGGTTCGGCCACCGGGACGACGATCACACCTCCCTGAGTGACTGGACCGTGGATTCCCGCAAGCTGCCCCGGGGGCTGGAGGGCCTGGGGGCGGCGGTGCGCTCGCTGGGCATGCAGCT
>JAZSAA010000075.1:0-4069 GCA_045601625.1 Clostridia bacterium
GCCACTGCCACGTCGTGGCCGTTCATCAGCTTGCCGTCGGTCTCCAGCGTCACGGTTTGCCGGAGCCGGTTCCGCCAAAGCACCTGGTGGGTCTCGGCCAGCCCGATCTCCCAGGGCAGCCCCGCGTGATGGACGCTGGACATGGGGGCCGCGCCGGTGCCGCCCTCGCCGCCGGAGATCAGTATGCCGCCCGCACCGGCCTTGGCCACGCCGCTGGCGATGGTGCCCACGCCGGTGGAGGACACCAGCTTCACGGTGACCTTCGCGTCTTCGTTGGCGCATTGCAGGTCGTAGATGAGCTCCGCCAGATCCTCGATGGAGTAGATGTCGTGGTGGGGCGGGGGAGAGATCAGCGATATGCCGGGTGTGGAGCAGCGGGTCCTGGCCACGCTCCGGGTCACCTTCGCGCCGGGCAGATGGCCGCCCTCGCCGGGCTTCGCGCCCTGGGCCATCTTGATCTGGATCTCCCTGGCGGACAGCAGATAGTCCCGGGTCACGCCAAAGCGCCCGGAGGCCACCTGCTTGATGGCGGAGTTCAATTCCGTGCCGAAGCGCTCCGGCAGCTCGCCGCCCTCGCCGCTGTTGGATTTGCCGCCCAGGCGGTTCATGGCCTTCGCCATGCACTCGTGGGCCTCCCGGGAGATGGAGCCGTAGGACATTGCGCCGGTCTTGAAGCGCTTCACGATGGATTCCACGGGCTCCACCTCGTCCAGCGGCACGGGGTTGCACACCCCGTAGTCGAAATCCAGCGAGGCGCGGATGGTGCGCGGGCCGTCGTTCTCCACAAGCGTGGCGTATTCGTCAAATTTGGCCCTGTCGTTTGTCCATACCGCCTGCTGCAGCAGGTGGATGACCTTCGGGCTGTACAGGTGCTCCTCGGCCCCCTCGCCGGTGCGCAGCCTGTGTCTGCCGATGCTGGTCAGGCCCGCCTGAATGGGGTTGAGGAACGCCTGCGCATGGTGGAACCGGCTGTCGGCCTCCACGTCGTGCAGTCCCCTGCCGCCCAGGGTGGTGGGCGTGTTGGTGAAATACTGATCGACAAACTGCTGATCCAATCCCACTGCCTCGAAAAGCTGGGCGCTCTGGTAGGCCTGCAGCGTGGACACGCCCATCTTGGAGGCGATCTTCAGGACGCCGGCGGTGAGGGCCTTATTGTAGTTGTCGATGGCTTCCCCGGAGAGGCTTTCCCGGATGACCGCGTGAGCCAGGTATGGGCATACCGCCCGCGCGCCGTAGGCGATCAGCATGGCCAGCTGGTGGGTGTCCCGGGGCTCGCCGCTCTCCAGGATCACGGAGACCTTCGTGCGCTTCTTGATGCGGATCAAATGCTGCTCCAGCGCCGAGACCGCCAGCAGCGAGGGAATGGCCAGGTGGTCCGCGTCCACACCCTTATCGGACAGGATGAGGATGTTCGCTCCTTCCCGGCAGGCCGCGTCGCAGGCGGCGAAGAAGTCCTGTATGGCCCGGCGAAGCCGCGTTTTGACCGGATAGATCAGGGAAATTTCCCTCACCGTAAAGGAGGGATGGTCGATCAAGCGGATGCGGTGCAATTCCTGCGTCGTCAGCACGGGAGAGGGCAGCTCCAAAACGGTACAGCTATCAGGATCGAGAGACAGGAGATTACCGTCGTCGCCGATGTAGATGGAGCAGTCCGTCTTGCAGGCTTCCCGCAGCGCGTCGATGGGCGGGTTGGTCACCTGGGCAAAGCGCTGCCTGAAGTAATCGTACAGCGGCGGATGGGCCTTCGACAGCGCGGCGATGGGCTCGTCCGCGCCCATGGACACGATGGGCTCCTGGCCGGTTTCCGCCATCGGCAGGATGACGTTCCGCACATCTTCCCAGGCGTAGCCGAAGGCTTTGCAGAGGGTTTGTACATGGTCAACCCTGCCATCTGTATGGGCTTCGGGCAGGTCGCCCAGCTTGACGATCTGCCGGACCCAATCCCCATAGGGGTGTTGACTGGCAAAGCGCGCCTTCAGCGCGTCCGATTCCAACAGCTTTCCACTGTGTAAATCTGCCATTAGCACATCTCCACCCTTTAGCTTCCAGCGGCGGCGGATGTGGGCGTTTTCCTCGAACAGCACGCCGGCTTCGCTGGACAGGATCAGCCGCTTATCGTCCGTCAGGGCGCAGCGCAGCGGGCGCAGGCCGTTTCGGTCCAGCGATGCGCACACGCTGTCGCCGTCGGAATACAGTATGGCCGCAGGGCCGTCCCAAGGCTCCATCATCGTGGCGTAGTAGCGATAGAGGTCGTGCCAGGGCTTCTTTTCCTTCTCCCCCTGCCAGGGTTCGGGCAGCAGCACCATGCCCGCCAGCGGCAGTGGGAAGCCGTTCATGGACAGGAATTCCAGCGTATTGTCCAGCATCTGGGAATCGCTGCCATCCGGATTGACCACCGGCAAGACTCGCTTCATGCTGTCGCCCATGACCGCCGAGCGCATGGTTTCCTCCCGGGCCTTCATGCGGTCGTGATTGCCGCGGATGGTGTTGATCTCGCCGTTGTGCAGGAGCATCCGCTGGGGATGGGCCTTGGACCAGCTGGGAAAGGTGTTCGTGGAAAAGCGGGAATGTACAAGAGCTATCCGGGACACGTAGCGCACGTCCTGTAAATCGTCGTAGAAGGTGCGCAGCTGGTTCACCAGCATCATGCCCTTGTACACAATGGCGCGGGAAGACAGCGAACAGACGTAGGTATCCGTGTCCTGCTTTTCAAACACCCGACGAAGGATGTACAACCTGCGGTCGAAATCGGCGCCTGTCGCCACGTCGGCGGGCCGCTTCAGAAAGCACTGCCGGATGCGGGGCATGGTCCTGCGCGCGCCTGCCCCCAGCTGGGCCGGGTGGCAGGGCACGTCCCGCCAGCCCAGCACGGGGATGCTCTCCGACGTCGCCAGCTGGTCGAAGATTCGGCAGATGTTTTGTACAACTACCTCGTCCTCTGGCAAAAAGAACATCCCGACGCCGTAGTCGCCGGGCTTGCCCAGGGATATGCCTTCCTCCCGCGCCCATGCGGTGAAGAATTCGTGAGGCAGGCGGGTCATGATGCCCACGCCGTCGCCGGTGGTGCCAAGGGCATCTGAACCCGCCCGGTGGGCCAGGCGCTCCACGATGGTGAGCGCCTGATCCACGGTGCGGTGGGTGGCGCGACCACCCAGATCGACGATCGCGCCGACACCGCAGGATTCGTGCTCCATTTCGGGGTGGTAGAGGGGGTATTGCGGGTCAAACATAGTCGCACCTCCATTGGTGGATCAATGGGAATTGGGAAAGGGGAAGGAGGAATGGGGAATGAATGGCTTTGCGGCAGCCGATCCACATTCTTTAATTGTTTGCGTCGTTCAGGATTATCGCGGCATAATCAATCATTTTCATGTTGTGGTTCATGGCGTAGCGCTGCATGCGCCGATGGGCCTCGGGCTCGTCTATTCGATGCTTTTGCATCAGCAGGCGCTTCGCGTCCTCCACCAGCGCCCTGTCGCGGCCCTGCCGGTGGGGCAGGCGCATATAATGAAGCTGGGACAGCATCTCCACCGCGCCAAGCACGGCGCTGCCGGGACAGGGGTAGGCCAGCTTGAACACCTGAGGCGATTCGCAGGTGTTGAGCGTTTCCGGCCTGCCGATCATCAGGAACTGAAAGCGGCCCTCGAAGTCAGCAACAATATCGTCCGGCTGGATGCCCGAGACGAGCACGACGCCGTCCTCGCATTCCGTAAGGGTCCGCCGCAGTTCGCCCTCCGAGGCGCAAAGGCGAAAAACGGAATGCCCCGAGGAAGCCAGCAACCGATTAAGCTGTGCGCGGCTGGCCTCAGATGGGCTGGCGATGATGATACGAGCCATGGCTGGACCTCCTTCCGGGCAATTCTGATTTGTCGGGCTGACGCCCGTTTGAAGGGGGACAGGTCCCCCTTCAATACAAACGGGGGCCTGTCGGCCCGTTCTCACTGAAAACAGTCCACTGGACTGTTTTCCGGGCGTTCGAACCCTCCTCAGATTTGCCTGAAATCGCAGGCGATTTCCGGGCGGGCGGCGCTGCACCTCAAATCTTCGATTTGAGCTGTCAGCGGTTTTC
>JAZSAA010000076.1:0-12128 GCA_045601625.1 Clostridia bacterium
AATCCCTCAAATTCTGATTTATCTAGCATCAGCTCGATAAATCAGAATTTGTCTTCTCCCTCTGTCACGGCTTCGGCGGGGGGCACTTCTTCGTCCAAACCTTCCACCCTCGGCGGTATGGTCACGTCGGGGTATTCGATGCGCTCGTGGAACACGCCGGTCAGCACCGTGGAGAAGGCGCTGCAGATCTTTTCGAGGTCGTTGAAGGTCAGGTCGGATTCGTCCAGCTGGCCGTCGTTCAGCTTGTCCCGCACCAGCTTTCGGATCAGCGCCTCCACCTTCTCGGTGGTGGGCTCGGGGATGCTGCGGGCCGCGGCCTCGATTGTGTCGGCCAGCATCACGCAGGCGGCCTCCTTCGTGCGGGGGCGGGGCCCCTCGTAGCGGAAGGCGTTGATGTCCACGTTCTCGCTGCCGTACAGCTTGACGGCCTTGTCATAGAAGTACAGCACGACGCCGTCGCCGTGGTGCTGTCGGATGATGTCCACCACCGGCGTGGGGATGCGGGCTTTCTGGGCCATGGCGACGCCGTCCCTGGGGTGGGCGGTGAGGATCGCCACGGAAACCCGGGGGTCGGTGCGGTCGTGGGGATTGTCTCCCATCTGGTTTTCCTTGAAGTATCCGGGGCGCTTCAGCTTGCCGATGTCGTGGTAGTACGCGCCCACCCGGGCCAGCAGCGGGTTCGCGCCAACGGCGTTGGCGGCGGCCTCGGCCAGGTTGGCCACGATGATGGCGTGGTGATAGGTGCCCGGCGCCTCCAGCAGCAGCCGGCGCAGCAGCGGCTGGTTCGGGTTGGAAAGCTCGATCAGCTTGCTGTTGGTGGCCAGGTTGAATATGGATTCCAGCACCGGCTGGATGCCGATGCAGAGTATGGCGCTGATGATGCCGCTGCTCATGGCCCAGAGGGCGTTGGTCAGCACGTTGGGCAGGTCGGCGCTGTTCACCAGGCCCACGGCCAGCGTGCACAGGAAGTTGGACACGCCCACCAGCGCGCCGGCCAGCAGCGTGGTCAGGCGCTGGCCCCGGCGCCCCAGCACCGACAGTATGATCGGGCCGGCGGTCATGCTCATCAGCAGCACCGAGAACATCGTCACCGAGAACAGGCCGCTGCTGGCGTTGGTCAGCAGCGAGGCGACGAAGCCCAGGCCGATGTTCATGTACAGCGCCGCCCTCTGGTCGAAAAGCAGCGCCACCAGCATCAGCCCCAGGGATATGGGCATCATGTAGGCGTCAAACCGGCTGAAGGCCAGGCACAGCCCGGTCACCAGCACCGAGATCAGCCCCAGCAGCAGCAGCGTTCGGGGCGCCATGCGCTCCCGCAGGTAGCGGTGCAGGTACAGCCCCATGCAGCCCATGATCAGCAGCAGGATCAGCGCAATGCCGGCCAGCAGCGGCCAGTCCAGGGAATCCTCCTTCAAAAGCCCCAGGGACGAGAGCATCGCGTACTGGGCCTGGGTCACGATCTCGCCCCGGCGCACGATGACCTCGCCCTTGACGCAGGTCACGTTTTCCACCTCGTCCCTGGCCTTCTGGCGGTTGGCTTCGGTGGTCTCCTCGTCGATGAGCATATTGGGCCGCAGGCACTTGCGAATGACGTTCATGGCGATGGACACCAGCTCCGCGGAATAGCCGTTTCCGGCCAGCGAACGGGCCAGTCGATTGATGGCCGTGGCCTCCTGGCCCTCCAGCAGCGTGGAATTCAGCGTCTCCCGCACGTCGATGATGGCGTCCTCGAACAGGTGCCGCAGGTTGTCCTCGTCGTAGGTGCGCAGGGCCTTGTACTCCTCGGGGCTCAGCGCCACCGGCAGCGCGGCGTTCATGGCGGACAGCTCGGCTTCGGTGATCCTGTCGGGCCTCGGCCATTCGCTGTCCCGCAGTGCGAACAGCGCGTCGAAGGTCGTCTGCATGTCCGAGGACACACTGCCCACCACGGAGAAGTCGATGCTCCTGTAGCTGGGCTCCACCGCAGCGGCGGCGGCGGCCCTGCGCTCCTCCGTGCTGACGGTGTCGATGACATCCTTGCTGGCGAGTATGTCCAGCGGCGCCGGCGCGCCCACCTGTATGTCGTGCTGCTCCGGCGTGATGCCGATCACCAGCAGCCCCGCCAACAGCAGATAGGTGGCGGCGATGATCAGCCCGCTTTTGAATACCGGGGCCAGGCGCGACATGCCCGCCTTGCTGAGCTTGTTCATGGTATCCTCCTGTTGCGCCCGGAATCACGGACGGTATACGCGCCGCTGGCGCTCGTTCCGTTCGCTCTTCTGGGCGTGCTTTTCGTAGGCCTTGACGATGGCCTGCACCAGCTCGTGGCGCACCACGTCCCGGTGGGTCAGCTGGACGATGCCGATGTCCTTCACGTCCTTGAGCACCTCCAGCGCCTCCACCAGGCCCGACTTCTTGCCCACGGGCAGGTCGATCTGGGTGACGTCGCCGGTGGTGACCATCTTCGAGCCCATACCCATGCGGGTCAGGAACATCTTCATCTGCTCGGAGGTGGTATTCTGGGCCTCGTCCAGTATGATGAAGGCGTCGTTCAGGGTGCGGCCGCGCATGTAGGCCAGCGGGGCCACCTCCACCGCGCCCCGCTCCAGCAGCCGCTGGTAGGCGTCCACGCCCAGCATTTCGTGCAGCGCGTCGTACAGCGGCCGCAGGTAGGGGTCCACCTTCTGGGCCAGGTCGCCGGGCAGGAAGCCCAGCTTTTCCCCGGCCTCCACGGCGGGGCGGGTGAGTATGATGCGCTCGATCTCCTTGTTCTTCAGCGCCACCACGGCCATGGCGATGGCCAGGTAGGTCTTGCCCGTGCCGGCGGGACCCACGGCGAAGGTGGCGGTGTTGCCCTTGATGGCGTCCACGTATTGCTTCTGCCCCAGGGTCTTGCACTTCACCTGCCGGCCACGGTAGGTGATGGCGATGACGTCCCGCATGATCTCGCCGATGCAGTCGGCCTTGCCCTCGGCGGCCAGGCCGATGGCGTAGCGTATGCGCGTGCGGTCCACGGTCTCGCCCCGCAGCACGATCTCGCCCAGCTTCTCCAGGGTCTCCCTGGCCAGCGCCACCTTTTCGGGCTCGCCGGACAGCGTGATCTCGCTGCCGTGGGCGTAGATCTCAACCCCCAGCTCCTCCCGGAAGAGGGGAATGTTCTCCTCGCGGATGCCGAACATGCCGATAAACTGCTCCGGCGACTCCACGCTCATGTGCTCGATGCGGGACTGTTCCATGTTTTCCAATGTGCTTAGCCTCCCTGTAATGCCTCCCGCGTCACCGCGGCGTCGGACTGTATCTCGATGACGGCCTTGGCGATAAGCCGGCCGCCGGACTTGACGTAATCCACCCAGCTTCTGCCGGGCTCATATTGCGTGGGGCCCTCGCGGCGCAGGGTCGCCCGGGCGTCCGCCAGGGCCAGCGCGGCGGCCCTTTTCCGAAGGACCTCTTCGGGAATCGCCGCTTCCTCGCGCCGGATCTCCACGTTTGTGACCCGCTCGATCTCCAGCGGCACGAATACCCCGCCGATGGGCAGGTATTGCCGCTCCGACCGCTGGGACGGGTAGCGCTCCGCCGACGATATGGGCCATTCCAGCCCCAGCGCCGCCAGCCTCGCGCCGGTGGAGCGCCGCCCTGTATCGACGGTGCGGGCCTGCGTCAGCGGGAGCCGGGCCTCGCCGGTGAACCAGCCGCGCACGACGACCTCGCCCAGCGCGGCGATGGGGCGCGTATCCTCCTTTGTGGCCTGCTCCTCGCCCCGGATCAGCACCTGTCCCCGGCGCACGGCATCCCCGGGCTTTACGCACAGCGCCCCGGAGCGCACCACCGCGCTGACGACGATGCCGTCCCGCGCGCAGACCAGGTCCCGCGCCGCGTCCACGTCGTACAGCGGCGGCGCCGGAGCCTCCGGTACGGCCTCCACCAGCAGGCGCACGCCCTGGAGCCTCGCGCCAACATAGCTGTAGCGCCGGTCCTGCGCCATCAGGCGCTGGGCGAGCAGGCCGGTATCGACGCCACGGAGGATGCCCGGGCGCACGCCCATGGCGGCCAGCGACCGTTCCAGCGCGGCGGGGTCGCCCAGAGCCGCACGCTCGCCTGTAAAGGCGACGTCCACGAACCACAGTCGACTCAAAAACAGCGCGCACAGCGCAACGGCGCAGGCGATGCCCGCGGCCAGCGTGGCCCTTCGCCGGGCAAAGCGCCTCAGGGCGGTGCCGCCCTGCAGGCGGACGACGGCGGCCTCCAAATTGAAGCGGCGGCACAGGGCCAGCAGCGTTTGCGCCGAGGCGGCGTCGCAGTGGATCTCGAGGGTGTTGTCCGAACCGAGCCGGGCGTCGTCGAAGCGCGCACCCTGGGCAGTGGCCCGGTCGATCAGCTTTTCGGGCATCAGGCAGCGGACCCGGACGGTGACTTCACCCCTCATCCGGCGCGTCACCTCCCCGACAGGGCAGCTCGATGCGCTGGATGTCGCCCCTGATGATCACCGCGCCGGCCCTCGCGCAGCTCAGCGACAGGCCGCTGCCCAGCACGCACAACGCCCCTGCGCGGCTGTTCAGTGCGATGCGGGACTCGGTGAAGGCCGCTATGCCGGTGTGGTTTTCCACCAGCAGGCTGTGCCCGCCCACGGCGGTGAGCCTGGGGCAGCGCCCGGTCACGTCCTCCGTCCACTCCAGCGCGGGCGGGTAGCTGCGGCCGCGCCGCGGGGGTGGGGGAACGCGCGCCGCGTCCCTCGCACGCCGGGATAGGCCCGGATGTTTCATATTCGCATCCCTCCGCAACGGGTAATGGGTTCCACGTTACCATATGCGGCGGCGGGGCTTTTCATCCGGTACTTAAATAACCCCTATAATATTATACACGATTGTACACTGGAAATGCAAGGGAAAGAATGTTTTACGGGGACTACAAAACCCGGAAAGGTTTGACATAAACCGCAGATGGTTGCTATAATTGAATCAGCGACGCAAAAAGGGGATTGCTGAATCATGCCATTTCAAATCAGGGAACTGTTGGCCACTGGCGGCGCGGGGCTCGCGCCGATGGCGGGGGTGACGGATGCGGCGATGCGGCTGCTGTGCCACGAGCAGGGCGCGGCCTGGGCGGTGAGCGAGATGCTGTCCGCCAAGGGCTGGGTGTTTTCCGGGGGCAGGAACCGCAACGCGCTGGACATCCTCGCCCGGCTGCCCGGCGAGGGACCGGCGGGCCTGCAGCTGTTCGGCAGCGAGCCGGCGTACATCGCCGAGGCGGCGCGGCAGCTTGCGGGCCGCGGCTTTCAGTTCTTCGACCTGAACTTCGGCTGTCCCGCGCCGAAGATCACAGGCAACGGCGAGGGCAGCGCCATGATGCGCGATCCCGTCCGGCTGGGCGCGGTGGTCAGGGCGCTGGTCGAGGCCTCGCCCCTGCCTGTGACGGTGAAGATCCGCGCCGGTTGGGACAGCAACAGCGTCAACGCCCCGGAGGTGGCCCTGATCTGCGAGGACAACGGTGCGCAGGCTGTCGCCGTCCACGCCCGCACCCGGGAGCAGCAGTACGCCGGGAAGGCGGACTGGAAAGTCATCCGGGCGGTCAAGCGTGCGGTATCGGTGCCGGTGTTCGGCAACGGCGACGTGCGAAGCGGCGGGGATGCCCTGCGGATGCTGGACGAGACCGGCTGCGACGCCGTGATCGTGGGCCGTGCCGCCCAGGGCAATCCCTGGATCTTCCGGGAGATCGCCGCCGCCATGCGGGGGGAGGCAGCCCCGCCGCCCACGCCTGTCGAGCGGGTGGAGACGGCCGCGCGCCACTTTGATCTGGAGAGGCAGCTGTACGGCGAAAAGCTGGCGGTGCTGCAAATGCGCAAGCACATCGCCTGGTACGTCCACGGCATGAAGGGTGCCTCCCGATTCCGGGAGCGCATCAACCAAATGAACAGCGCCGCGGAAGTGCTCGCGGCGCTGGGGGCGTATGCGGAGGAGGGGTAGTTTTTGATTGCCAAACTCAAACCCCCAGCATAGCTGGGGGTTTGAGTTTGGCAATCAGTATTTATCCCATTCTCTAAACCTTCTTCGGTATGCTTCCGATGAACTCGGTGATGGTGTCATTCGATTCCACCCGGATTTCCCCGCCGTAGGCCTTCACGATCTCCTCGACGATGCTCAGGCCGGAGCCGTGCCCGTCGCTCTTGGTGGTGAAGCCCATCTGGAAGATGCTGCGGTGCAGCTGCGGGGGAATGGCGGGGCCGTTGTTGCCCACGCGGAAGGTGTACGCGCCGGGAGTCTCGTCGATGGTCAGGTCGATGCGCTTGTCGGGCCGGTCGGGCGCCTCCAGCAGCGCGTCCCGGGCGTTGTCGATCAGGTTGCCCAGCACCCGGCACATCTCCCAGCCGGGCACGGGCAGGCCCTGCCAGGGGGCGTGGATGTGCAGGACCAGCGCGATGCCGTGGCTCTCGCAATCCTGCCGCTTGGCGGCGATCAGGGCGTTCACGGCGGGGCTGGCGGTCTTCAGGGCGCTGCCCGCCCGCTTGATGTCGCCGTACACGCTCTCCACGTACCTCATGGCCTCGCCGGGGTCGTTCAGCTCCAACAGCGAAAACACCACCTGGAGATGGTTCATGAAGTCGTGCCGCTGCTTGCGCAGGGTGCCGTTCAAATCCTCCAGCTGGCGGTTGGCCTCCTCGAGCATTTTGGCCTGCTCCACGATCCTGCCCGCGTTCAGCGCCTCGCGGATGTCCGCCACCGCGCCCCAGGTCACGATCAGCAACGCCGCGGCAACGGCGGCGATTTCGATGTGCCGGCCTTCCGTGGGCGCGTGGACCACCGTATAAACCAGCACGGCCACCAGGGCGGCGACCTGCAACAGGTTGATCACCACGGTAAACCGGGCGGCCTTTTTTACGTTCAGGCGTTCCGTGAGCCTTTTTTTCATGTTTCCAATTGCACAATATCGGCGTCAATCACAGATCGACGCCGATACGAAAAGACCTTGTATGGGTTTCCCTTGCCGCGATTACAGCTGAGAGGTGCAGTGCGGGCAGCGGGTCGCGTCCTCGGCGATCTCGCTCTTGCAGAAGGGGCACAGCCTCGGCGCGGGTTTGGGCGCTTCCGGCGCGGGCTTCTTCAGCTTGTTCATGGCCTTCACCACGCCGAACAGGCACAGCGCGATGATCAGGAAGTTGATGATGGTGGAGATCAGCACGCCGTAGTTCAGCGTCGCTGCGCCGGCTTCCTGCGCGGCGGCCAGGGTGGCGTATTTGCTGCCATCCAGCGAGACGAACCAGTTGGAGAAATCGACGCCGCCGGTCAGCTTGGAGATGAGCGGCATGAAGATGTCGTTCACCAGGCTGGTGACGATGTTGCCGAACGCGCCGCCGATGACGACACCGATGGCCATGTCGACGACATTGCCTTTCAGCGCAAATTCTTTGAATTCGCTAATGAGTCCCATGTTGAATTCCTCCCTTTCGTAATCCCTTGGAAATCGATTTACCCCGGTATTATAGCACATGTTTTCCGGAAAAGGAAGTGTTTTCGAGGAATTTCATGAAATAATACCATTGTGCTGTGCCGCCGGTCAGCGCGTGCCCTTGTCGTAGGGGATGCCCTCGGCCTTGGGCGCGGCGGAATTCTTCGAAAAGATCACCAGCACCACCAGAGAGATGATGTAGGGCAGCATGTTGTACACGGTGGAGGGCAGGTTCAGCCTGGTGAGGAACCGGAAGCCGGTATACACGTTGCTCAGCGCCCGGAAGAAGCCGAACAGCACTGCCGCCACGGCGATGCGCTGGGGCTTCCAGCCGCCGAAGATCATGACCGCCAGGGCCAGGAAGCCGAAGCCGGCCACGCCGTTTTCAAACTTCCATTCGGAGACGCCGGCGGTGATGTACACCAGGCCGCCCAGGCCGCCCAGCAGGCCGGAGATCAGCACGCCCGCGTAGCGCATCTTGAACACGTTGATGCCCACGGAGGCCGCCGCCTGGGGATGTTCGCCGCAGGCCATCAGGCGCAGGCCGAACCTGGTCTTGTACAGCAGCACGATGCTCACGACCAGCAGGACTACGGTCAGCAGCGTCAGCCAGCTGAACTCCTTGCCCGGCCAGATCAGGAAGGCCTTGCGGATGTCCACATAGGCGATGGTGGCGGAGGGGTTGTCCGGGTTGGTGGCGGTGTTGATGGCCTTCACGATGACCGTCGCCGCGGCGGTGCCCAGCAGGTTCATGGCGGTGCCCACCAGGGTCTGGTCGGCCTTGAAGTTGATGGCCGCCACGGCCAGCAGCAGGGAATACACCATGCCGGCGAGCATCGACGCGCACACGCAGCTGACGATGACCACGAAGGCGTTGGTCGTCGGGGAAAGCATCCGCATCACCAGCGCGCCGCCCAGCGCGCCGAATACCATGATGCCCTCAAGGCCGATGTTGATCACGCCCGAATGCTCCGAAAAGCACCCGCCCAGCGCCACAAGCAGCAGCACCGAGGCAAACAGCAGCGTATACTGTAAAAGCAGAATCATGAAGCCCTGCCTCCTTTCTTGCCCGTCCCGCGATCCTTGTTCATCTGCTGCTTGAAGAACAGCACGAATGCGCACATGTAGATGATGACGGCGGAGATCAGCCCGGCGATTTCGGCGGGATAGGTCTTTTCCATGAAGGAGCCGCCGTCGGTGATGTGCTGGATGAAGAAGGAGGAGAAGATGGCCCCGATGGGATGCAGGCCGCCCAGGAACGCCGCCGCGATGCCGTTGAAGCCCATGGCGGGAACGGCGGTGACGGCCATGGGCCACTTGATCATGTCCGTCAGGTAGTACATGGCTGCGCCCATGCCGGCCAGGCCGCCGGCGATGGCCATGGTGAGCACGATGTTGATCCGGTCCTTCATGCCGCAGTAGCGGGCGGCGTTCTTGTTCAGGCCTGTGGCCCGAAGCTCGTAGCCCAGCTTGGTCTTGGTCAGCAGCACCCAGATGAACACCGCGATGACCAGCGCCAGCGGCACCGCCAGGGTGATGTACTGGTGATTGTTCAGCAGCTTGTCAAACCCGAGGGTCGGTATGACCGCCGCGGGGAAGTTCTTCTTGAGGGACCAGGTCTCGCTCATGTTGATGTCCATGTAGGGGGCGAGCATCATGTTCACCAGGTACAGGCTGATCCAGTTCAGCATGATGCAGGAGATGACCTCGTTGACGTTGCGGGTGGCCTTCAGGAAACCCGAGATCGCGCCCAGCAGCGCGCCGGCCAGCGTGGCCATGATGAGGCAGATCCACCAGGGCATTTTCAGCCCGATGGCGCAGAACAGGCACACGCCCACGCCCGCCACGTACTGGCCTGCCGCGCCGATGTTGAACAGGCCCACCTTGTAGGCGAACAGCACCGACAGCGAACACATCAGCAGCGGCGCGGTCTTGACCAGGGTGTTGCCCAGGTTCTTGAACTGGCCGCGGGCGGAGTTGAAGGTCCAGAAGTTCAGCATGATGGTCTTGAGCGCGTTCCACGCGCCGGCGGGATTGATCAACAGCAGCACCACGAAGCCTGCCAGCAGGCCCAGGAGTATGCAGATCAGCGAAGCCAGCAGCGTCTGGACGGCCGGTCTTTTCAGAAATGGAGTTTTGTTCTTTTCCATGTCGCTCATCTCCTTACTGCCGCTTCGCGCCGGCCATGTATAGGCCCATTTCCTCGGGGGTGGTGGCCTTGGGGTCCAGCTCGCCCACGATCTCGCCCTCGTACATCACCAGGATGCGGTCGGACACGTCCAGCACTTCGTCCATCTCCAGGGAGACCAGCAGCACGGCCTTGCCGTTGTTGCGCTGCTCGACGATCTGCTTGTGGATGTATTCGATGGCGCCGACGTCCAGGCCGCGGGTGGGCTGCACGGCGATCAGCAGCGCGGGAGCCTTGTCGATCTCGCGGGCGATGATGGCCTTTTGCTGGTTGCCGCCGGACATGCTGCGGGCGATGGTGGCGGCGCCCTGGCCGGAGCGGATGTCGTACTGCTCGATCAGCTTGTCGGCGTACTGGCGGATGTTCTTGCGGCGCAGGAAGCCGAGACGGTTGAATTCGGGATCAAAGTAGCGCTGCAAAACCATGTTGTCCTCCAGGGAATAGTCCAGCACCAGGCCGTGCTTGTGCCGGTCCTCGGGGATGTGGCTCATGCCCAGCAGCGACTTGTGCCGGATGGAGGTCCGGGTCACGTCGTGGCCCTCCAGCGTGATACTGCCGGAGGACAGGGGCTCCAGGCCCGACAGGCCGTAGACGAATTCCGTCTGGCCGTTGCCGTCGATGCCAGCGATGCACACGATCTCGCCCTCCCGCACCTGGAAGGACACGTTTTTCACCGCGTCGCCCGAATGGCTGTGGGACTTCACGGACATGTTTTTGATGTCCAGGATCACCTTGCCGGGGGTTATCGGGGGCTTTTCCACATGGAAGTTGACGTTTCGGCCCACCATCATGGCGGAGAGCTCCTCCATGGTGACGTCCTTCGTGTTCACGGTGCCGATGTACTTGCCCTTGCGCAGCACTGAGCAGCGGTCGGCCACGGCCATGATCTCCGCCAGCTTGTGGGAGATGAACAGTATGCTCTTGCCCTCCGCCGCCAGGTCTCTCATGATCTGCATCAGCTCGTCGATTTCCTGGGGGGTCAGCACGGCGGTGGGCTCGTCGAAGATCAAAATCTCGTTTTCCCGGTACAGCATCTTCAGGATCTCCGTTCGCTGCTGCATGCCAACGGTGATGTCCTGGATCTTCGCGTCCGGGTCCACCTGCAAATTGTACCGGTTGGACAGCTCGATCACCCGCTGGCGGGCCTCCGCCTTTTTCAGCATGCCGAACTTGTCCGTGGGCTCCACGCCGAGGATGATGTTGTCCAGCACCGTAAAGCATTCCACCAGCTTGAAGTGCTGGTGAACCATGCCGATGCCCAGGGCATTGGCGTCGTTGGGGTCGTTGATCTTCACCTCGCGGCCGTCCTTTTTGATCACGCCCTCCTCCGCCTGGTAGAGGCCGAACAGCACGCTCATCAGCGTGGATTTGCCCGCGCCGTTTTCACCCAGCAGCGCGTGGATCTCGCCCTTGCGCAGCTGGAGCGTGATGTCATCGTTTGCGATGATGCCCGGGAACCGCTTTGTGATGTGAAGCATCTCAATGGCGTATTGATTCTCCAATTCCGCTCCCTCCCGTCGTTTCAAGCGTAACCGTGTCTTTGAAAAAGCCCCCGTGTTGAAACCGGGGGCTTTTCGTCAGAGACACGCGGGAATCGTCCCGATATTCAATTACTTCACGCTGCCGGCGTCGTTCACAGCGATGGCGGTGGCAGGCATGGCGTCGATGGCGTTGGACACAGTGATCTCGCCGTTGAACATCTTGGCCACCAGGTCGTTGTAGTCGGCCTCGGAGAAGCCGTCGCCGAACTGGGTGGAGGGAGCCAGCTGCACGTAGTTGGCAGCGGGTTCGGTGCCCACCAGGCCCAGGGTGGCAACCTGGCCGCCGTAGTTGGCGAAGTTGCCGGCGGCGATCTCGCTCAGCAGGGTGTCCACGGTGGCGCCCAGGCCCTTCATGGCGCTGGTCACGGTCATGCCCTCGCCGTAGGCGCCGTCGATGGCCGCGGCCTGGTCGACGTCAACGCCGATGACCTTGCCGTCTTCAGCAGCAGCAGCGGCGGAGACGGAGGAGAACATGGAACCGCCGCAGCAGAAGATAACTTCAGTGCCGTTCTGGTACCAGCCGGTAGCCATGGTCTGCAGCTCGGGAGAGCCGGAGAAGGAAGCACCGTGTGCCCAGGAGTAGTTCAGCTCGACCTTGACACCCTTGGCAGCAGCCGCAGCCTCAGCGCCCTGTGCGAAGCCGTAGCCAAAGCGCTGGCAAGCGGGGTTGGTGCCACCGTCACCGCCGCAGAAGCCCAGCTTGGTGTAACCTTCCATAACGGTAGCATAGCCAGCCAGATAGCCGGACTGCTGCTCCATGAAAGCGATGGGAGCCACGTTGTCAAAGCCGATGGGGTAGCCGTCGATAAAGACGAAGTGGACATCGGGATAGCTTTCGGCAGCGGCCTTCAGAGCACCCTCCTGCAGGAAGCCGGCAGCGACAACGATCTCAGCGCCGTTCTCGCAAGCCAGGTTGAAGGCAGCAACACGGTCCTCGTCGGTAGCCTCGTTGCCGTTGGCGGGCTGGTAGTACTTGTAGG
>JAZSAA010000077.1:0-2125 GCA_045601625.1 Clostridia bacterium
GGCTCGAACCCTGGACACCCTGATTAAGAGTCAGGTGCTCTACCAACTGAGCTAATGGTGCATATGGAGCGGTAGACGAGACTCGGACTCGCGACCTCCACCTTGGCAAGGTGGCGCTCTACCAACTGAGCTACTACCGCATGCTAAACGGTGAGTGGAGCGGGTGATGGGAATCGAACCCACGTAGCCAGCTTGGAAGGCTGGAACTCTACCATTGAGTTACACCCGCACGCTTCAATGGAAAGGCTGGAGCGGTAGACGAGACTCGGACTCGCGACCTCCACCTTGGCAAGGTGGCGCTCTACCAACTGAGCTACTACCGCATACCGATCAGGTGCGGGCGAAGGGACTTGAACCCATACGCCGTGTGGCACCAGAACCTAAATCTGGCGCGTCTGCCAATTCCGCCACGCCCGCAAGTCGGGGATGAACGCGCTGCCCGGATGACCGGGAAAGCAGCCGCGACAGCCAACGGATGATATTATAGCGTCTGTGACATGATTTGTCAAGACCCCATTTTCATTAATTTCTGGTATGTTTCCTCGATCAGGGGGATGCTCTCGTCAATGAAGGCGTTGACATAGGCCTCGTCGATGAATTGAACCGGGTCGTGGCGGGGACATTCGCCCCGGTAGGCCTCCACCAGGTCCTTGCGCCACTGGTTGAACATATAGCCCTCCAGCATCGGATGGTCCTGCGGGGTTTTCGCATTTTCCAGAAGGGTAAGGATTTGCCGCAGGCGTGGGCGCGTGTCGTACAGCATAAAGTCCGTGACGAAGGTATCGTTGTAGTAGATGTCCGTATTCAGAAGGCCGTCCGGGCGCAGTATCCCCGGCAGCTTCTCCTTGTAGCGGGGCACCCACTGGCCGTCCGTGAGCACGTGCACGCCATACCCGATGTCAAAAGGTTCTGCATGATCCCGCCAATAGCGGATCACGTCGTCCGGATGGGGCGAAACCCAGTTGTTCAGGTGAACCTCGTTTTTATGGGATTTGTCGCTGCCGTCGCGTATGTGGATGGCGTCCGGTGAAATGGCCCCGTAATAGAATTCAGGGCTTTCCGCGTATTCGGGATGTTCGCGGGCCCAGAGGTCCGCAACCGCCAGGTGCACCATCGTCAATGCCATGTTCCTCTCCCCTTCCGCTGCCGATGGTTCTATTTTATCAATACCGGCGGATTTTGTCAAATCGTCGTATCTTCTCCGCTTTATAGACTTGACTCTTAATATGCCAATCGCTATAATAGCATTGACAACAGAAAAAGCCTTATCCAGAGTGGCGGAGGGACAGGCCCGATGATGCCCGGCAACCGGCAGGCGGCAGCGCGTGCGAGGTGCCAATTCCTGCGGCTGGTCATACAGCCGAAAGATGAGGCGAGATTGAACCCCTTCAACTCGCCGACAGGGCGGGTTTTTTGTTGATCTTTCCATGCAAAAGGAGAATGAGACATGAGGCATTTCTTCACTTCTGAATCGGTCACCGAAGGACATCCCGACAAGGTATGCGACCAGATCTCCGACGCCGTACTGGACGCCATACTGGCCCAGGACCCGGACGCCCACGTGGCCTGCGAATGCGCCGCCACTACGGGCATGGTCCTGGTGATGGGCGAGATCAGCACCACGGCCTATGTGCCCATCGACCAGATCGCCCGGGACAAGATCGTGGAAATCGGCTATGACCGGGCCAAGTACGGCTTTGACGGCCGTTCCTGCGCGGTGCTGGTCAGCGTGGACGAGCAGTCCCCCGACATCGCCCAGGGCGTGGTGCGTGAGAACGCCGACCAGGGCGCCGGCGACCAGGGCATGATGTTCGGCTACGCCTGTGACGAGACCGGGGAATACATGCCCCTGGCCATCTCCCTGGCCCACAAGCTGACCTATCGCCTGAGCGAGGTTCGCAAGAACGGCACCCTCAACTATCTGCGCCCCGACGGCAAGGCCCAGGTCACCGTGGAATACGATGGCGACGCCCCCGTGCGCATTGAGGCCGTGGTTCTGTCCACCCAGCACGCCCCCGAAGTGACCCAGGAGCAGATTCATGCCGACATCATGGAGCATGTGTTTGGGCCCATCCTGCCCTCTGAACTGCTGGATGAGAATACCAAGTATTTCGTCAATCCCACC
>JAZSAA010000078.1:0-4364 GCA_045601625.1 Clostridia bacterium
GTCGACCAGAGCAAAAAAGGCTTCCTTGCAGATTTGCCGCCCGGAAATCGCCTGCGATTTCAGGCAAATCTGAGGAGGATGTATTGAAGGGGGACCTGTCCCCCTTCAAACGGGCGTCAGCCCGACAAATCAGAATTTACCTCCCCTCCCTTGATCGCTTTCCCTTTCCGGCGTATACTTGCGCCACTGCCTCATGCGCGCCCGCGCGGGCGTTGCGGGGCATGGAGGCCATGTTTTTGAGTACAGGGCACCGCCCCGATAATACAGGAGGAATTCCCATGAGCGACAACAGAAAGGCCCTGTTTTCCACCCGCGGCCTGGCCCTGGGCGGCATGACCGCCGCAATCTACGTGGTGCTGACGCTCATCTTCCAGCCCATCAGCTTCGGCGCGATACAGTACCGCGTCGCCGAGGTGATGACGCTGATGCCCATCATGACGCCCTACGCGGTGCCCGGCCTGTTCGTGGGCTGCCTGGTGGCCAACTGGCTGGGCGGCGGCATCTGGTTCGACGTGGCGCTGGGCTCCGTCGCCACGCTGCTGGCGGCGATCTGCACCCGCAAATTCCGGGAGAAGCCCCCCGTGGCCGCCATCTTCCCCACCCTCTTCAACGGCCTGATCGTCGGCCCGGTGGTGTACTTCGCCTACGTCCGCGCCCCCGGCGACCCGGTCAGCGTCCCCACGCTGCTGTTCAACATGGCCACCGTCGCCCTTGGCGAGCTGGTGGTGTGCTACCTGCTGGGCCTGCCCATGATCTACGGGCTGAAAAAGCTGCCCGGGAACCTGTTCGGAGAATGATATACAGCGCGCTGTCCCGATATTCGACAGCGCGCTGTTCTATTCTTCCGTTTCTCCTTCAGTGGCCCTCGGCGTCAGCCGCCGCATGTAATCGCTCTTCCCGTGCAGGATTCTCTCGATCCGTATGCCGCCATCGGTTGGATAATAGAACGCAATGTAGGCTTTGCAGGCCACATAATAGTAGCCTGTAAACCGATCAAACCAGTAAAGCGGCGTTCCGCTGCGGGGATAATCGGCCCTGGCCTCGATCCTGTCCATCATGGCGTCCAGATAGCGCCGGGTGGTTTCAACATCCCGGCACGCCTCGAAAACCTCGTCCTGGATTCGCTCCAGAACCCGCTCCGCCAGGGGCGAATAGCTGTATTTCACGGCTCCTTCGCCGCCATCCTCCATCCCTCCCGTTGCATCAACTTCTCTGCTTTTATATACCACCGCGTTGTCGTCTGCGCATGATTATTCGTAATATTTTTCTTAAATTCCCTATCAGGGTTTTTGCAGGATGAAAATGGCTGAAAATCATTCCTCCAGCGACAATGAGCACTTTTTCAGGGGATTGACACGACCCGAAAAACCGCATATAATTGAAGGGCAGGCAGCTATATCCGCTTATTCCTTTGCATGTCAGCTTCAGCGGGTAAATATCGCCTGTTTCAGGAGAAGCCTATGGATACTATCTTTCAGGAGTTCCTGTTCTCCCGACATATCCTGGTGCACCGGGCCGGCGAACCGGGCGAAAGCAGCTTGCAGACGCTCGTGGCGCTGGCTCGCCTTTTTGGCATCGAGGTCGCCCGGGGCGCTGCGCTGGCCCAGCCGGACATGATCCGGCTGGCCGCGACGATGCTGGGCGAGGATGTTCCCCTGCCCTTCTACCGCAACTTTCCCGCCTCGGTGCGGGAAATCACCGGCGCCGGTCGGCTGTACGACCAGTTGGTGCACTACGCCTTCACCTACGGGCGGGGCAATTTCTTCCGCCCCGGCCATTCCATACTGGAGCGCGCCGGGAACATTGGCGCCCGGGAGCTGTTCCGGGCCATCCAGGACGCGCTGGGCGGCGACGCGAACGGCCTTGAGGCGCTGCTCGACCCGGCCCCGGCCGTCCGGGACAAGCTGGACGAGGCCGGGGAGAAGCGGGAATTCATCATCCTGGAGGAGGACGAGGCCGTGAAGCGCCTCGAGGAGAGCGTCGAGGCCTTCCTCGCCAGCTCCCGCCCGTTGAACCAGGCCCAGGCCGAGCTGGTGGTGGCTTTTGTGCGGCAATACGGCTACCGGCCCCGGAACTGCGCCTGCAAGGAGACAGCCTTCGACCTGCTCATCTCGGAAAACGACGTGTCCTACGCCCGCTTTTTCCGGCTGTCGGACGTGACCGACCTGGCCGAGCGCCTCGACGGGCTCGACCTCGAGGCGCGCAAGGCCAAAGAGCCCCTGCGGATGCAGCGGGACCCAGACTTCGCAAAGCGGCGGCCCAACCCCCGCAAGCTGAACCTGACCAACCGCAGCCGCAAGCTGCTGACGGCGGTGATCGACCGCTTCTTCACCCGGGGCGAGCCGGACGTGGACAACTGCTACGCCCGCCAGGCGCGGTGGTGCGGCCTGCTGCACCACCTGCATTACAGGCCCGTCAACGAACAGGCCGAGGCCTTTGTGCGCGGCATGCGCGGCGGCGTCAACCGCTCGCCGGAGTCGGCCTTTGAAAGGACGCTGCGGGAGGAGGGCCCGGTGTCGGCGGCCCAGGCGCTGCGGACAGGCCGGGACGACGGGGCGGTGCTGCGCCGGCTGGATTACCTGCTCGGCCGCTGCCGGGACGCGGAGGAGGCCGAGCGCATCCTCTCCATGATCGAGTCGGGCAACACCCTGATCTACCTCCAGCTGTTTATGCGCTACAGCCGCGGGGCCAACGACGGCCTGCGCACCTTCCGGTTCGTCAAGAACCGGAAGCTGCACGTGGTTTCGGAGGGCGACGTCCGGGTGAGCAAAAACCGCACGCGCGTCCCGCCGCAGATCCGGGCGCGGGTGAAGGACTTCCTGTGGCAGCGGCTGACCGCGCGCCTGGGGAACACACTGGGCTGCGTCTACATCGACGATAACATGCGGCGCATGGCCCTGCCCCTCCAGGAGGCCGCCTCCATGAGCGGCGTCGGCGTGCTGCCCAGGGGCTCCCGCGTCCCCATCAGCCTGGAGAGCACCGTGCGGGGCTTCACCTACTGGGAGAAGGTGGACGACATCGACCTGAGCGTGTTCGGCCTGTGTCCCGACGGCAGCCAGATCGAATTCTCCTGGCGCACGATGCACCTGATGCAGGAGGGCGGGGAAGCGCTGCCCATCGTCTATTCCGGCGACGAGACCAGCGGCTACCACGGCGGCTCGGAGTACTTCGACGTGGACATCGCCGCCTTCCGCAGGGCCTGGCCCGACGTGCGCTACCTGGTGTTCTGCGACAACATCTATTCGTACAGCCGCTTCAACCGGTGCTTCTGCCGGGCCGGGTACATGCTCCGCCAGCACCCGGACAGCGGCGAGGTATTCGAGCCGAAGACGGTGGGCTCCGCCTTCACCGTCAACGGGGACGGGCGTTTCGCCTACCTCTTCGGCATCGACCTGGAGCGCGCCGAATTCGTCTGGCTCAACCTCCACCGGGCCTCCGAGAACGCCGTGGCGGGCGAGACCAGCCTGGCCTTCCTGCTGGACGATTTGAACCTGACGCAGATATTCAACGTGTACGACCTGTTCGCGCTGATGGCCTCCCGCCTCACCGACGACCCCGCCCGGGCGGACGTTGTGGTCAGCGACGCGCCGGTGGCGGCGCGGGAGGGCGCGCAGGTCATCCACAGCTGGGATTACGAAAAGCTGCTGGGCTTTCTCAACGCCCCGGCCCCGAAGCCATGAACCCCGCACATTCCTCACCACCAAGGAGGCAGCGCCCATGAAAGTGGTATTGCAAAACCTGACGAAGCAGTTTCCCGGCCGGGACAAGAAATCCAGCGACGTGGTGACGGCCGTCAACAACTTCAACTTTGAAATTCCCGACGGCAAGCTGATCGGCCTGCTGGGGCCCTCGGGCTGCGGCAAGAGCACGGCGCTGAACCTGATCAGCGGCCTGATCGCCCCCACCAGCGGCCGGATCTTCTTCGGCGACGACGACGTGACCGATTTGCCGCCGGAAAACCGGGGCGTGGGCCTGGTGTTCCAGAGCTACGCGCTGTACCCCCACCTGACGGTGCAGCAGAACATCATGTTCCCGCTGCAAAACCTGAAGGGGGACGCGCGTCCCTCCAAGGAGGAGATGGAGCGCCGGGTGCTGGAGGCGGCACGGCTTGTGCAGATCGAGGGCCTGCTGGAGCGCAAGCCCGGCGAAATGTCCGGCGGGCAGCAGCAGCGCGGGGCCATCGCCCGGGCCGTGGTGAAGGTGCCCAAGGTGCTGCTGCTGGGCGAGCCCCTCTCCAACCTGGACGCCCGCCTGCGCTTGCAGACCCGGGAGGAGATCCGCCGCATCCAGCGGGACACCGGCATCACCACCGTGTTCGTCACCCACGACCAGGAGGAGGCCATGTCCATCTCCGACATGATCGT
>JAZSAA010000079.1:0-14417 GCA_045601625.1 Clostridia bacterium
GTCCGTGCGTTCAACTGCCTGAAGCGCGCCGGCATCAACACGGTTGCCGAGCTGGTGCAGCGCAATCAGGAGGACATGATGAAGGTGCGCAACCTCGGCAAGAAGTCGCTGGAAGAGGTGGAACAGAAGCTGATCGCTCTGGGCCTGGCTCTGAAGGCCAGCGACGAATGAGCCGCGGGATTTACTGATATAAGCATCAAGGGAGGAACCAGAAATGGCCAATCGCAAGCTGGGACGGCCGACCGACCAGAGGATGGCGATGCTTCGCAACCAGGTGACTAATCTGATCTGGTACGGCAAAATCGAAACCACTCTGGCGCGCGGCAAGGAGGTCCAGTCGCTGGCTGAGCACCTCGTGACCATCGCCATGCGCCAGTGCGACAATACGATCGAAGTGACCAAAAAGCACATGAACGACAAGAAGCAGGTGGAAGAGCTGACCGTGCAGAACGACAGCCCCGCGCGCCTGGCTGCCCGTCGTCAGATCATGCGCTACCTGTACGACATCCCCGCCGTCCAGAACGAGGGCGAGGAGAAGGACGATTTCAAGAAGCGGCAGAAGGACGTCAAGCATCAGGTCGTCGAGAAGCTGTTCCGCGAGATCGCGCCCAAGTACAAGAAGCGCGCCGAGGAAAAGGGCCAGGGCGGCGGCTACACCCGCATCGTCAAGAAGGGCCCCCGTCGCGGCGACGCCGCCGAGATGGTAATCCTGGAGTTCATCTGATCAAAACGGATCAAAACACAGCCGCGCCTTCCCCTGTGAAAAGGGAGGGCGCGGCGTTTGTGTGGTTGGAATGTGAACGAATTGTGAAATAATGGTATCGCCGTTAATTGTGTGGCGATAAATATTGACACTGAATGACCTGAATGGTTATAATATAATTCTGGAAGGGTGTCGATTTTTCCCGATATAAAGGTAGGTGCATGGATATGAAGCGTTTGATCGCGGCATGGCTGATCGCGGCGCTCTGCGTGGCGATGATGGGCTGCGCGGCCCTGGCGGAGGGTGAGACGGAGCTTTCCCTGGAGCTCGCGCCGGAGGAGCCGGCCCTGTCCCAGCCGGAGGCGCCGGAAGCGCAGGAACTGGAGCTGGACCTGGCCCCCGACGCGCTGGAGGTCGCCGAGCCGGAGCCGGAAGCGCCGGCGGAGGCTGCGGAAGGCCTGCAGAGCAATGCGGCTGCGCCCAACAACATCGTGCTGAGCAAGCTGATCAGCTATGAAATCGTCGGCGGCGAGGCCACGGTGGTTTCCGCGGACAGGGCCATCACCGACGCCAACATCCCGGCGGCCGTCAAGGGCTATCCGGTGACGGCCATCGCCGACGGCGCGTTCGCGGGCTGCAAGAAGCTGTGGACCGTGACGGTTCCGGACACGGTGACCGAGATCGGCAAGGACGCCTTCTCCGGCTGCGCGGCGCTGGTGAACGTGGAGCTGACGGAAAACCTGGAAAAGATCGGAAACTATGCCTTCAAGGACTGCATCAAGCTGTCCCACTTCGACCTGCCCGAGGGGCTGACCGTGATCGGCGAGGGCCTGTTTGAAAACTGCGAGATCCTGTGGAAGATCGCCATCCCCTCCACGATCAAGAAGATCGAGGACGGCGCGTTCTACAAGTGCCTGTCGCTGAAGGAGTTCACGCTGCCCGAGGGGCTGACCGAGATGGGCCAGAGCGCCTTCGAGCTGTGCGAAGCGATGAAGAAGGTGACGATCCCCGCCAGCCTCACCGCCATTCCGGAGTGCGCGTTCAGGGGCTGCGGGGACCTCAGGCAGGTGACCCTGCAGAAGGGCCTGAAGACCATCGGCAAGAGCGCCTTCTACGGATGCGATTCCCTGACAACGCTGAAGCTGCCCGATACGGTGCAGTCCGTCGGCCGCTTGGCCTTCGCCTATTGCGAGGACCTGAAGAAGCTGACCATCCCCGACAGCCTCTCCACCGTGAGCTATGGCGCGTTCTTCCACTGCAGCGACTTGGAGGAGGTATGCGTGGAGGACGGCGTGGAGGCGCTGGACGATTACAGCTTTGCCCAGTGCAAGAAGCTGGTGAAGGTGGAGCTCCCCGAGAGCGTGACCTCTTTCGGCGAGGAAGTTTTCACCCTGGGCAAATCCTCCCGCGTCGATGAGGACGGCGACGTGCAGCTGAACAAGCCGCTGAAGCTGCCCAAGAAGCTGAAGCTCTACGGCCGGTCCGGCTGCAAGGCCCAGTCCTACGCCAAGGCGAACGGCATTCCCTATGTGGTCCAGAAGAAGGTGGCCACCAGCGTGACCATCGCCGAGGGCAGCAGCGCCACGCTGTACATGGGCGAAACCCTGCAGCTGACGGCGGTCCAGAAGCCCGCGGACGCCGAGACGACCCTGAAGTGGAGCTCCAGCTCCTCCTCCATCGTCAAGGTGAGCAAGAAGGGCCTGCTGACGCCCAAAAAGGCGGGCAAGGCCACCGTTACCGTCAAGACGGAGAACGGCAGGAAGGACACCATTGCCATCAAGGTCGTAGACGCCAAGAGCGTCTCCATCGACGAGGGCAAGACCCTGACCATGAAGGTGGGCGAAAAGCTCCCGCTGCACGCCACGGTGCTGCCCAGCGAGGTGACGACCAAGCTGAGCTGGTCCAGCGACAAAAAGAAAGTCGCCACCGTCAGCAAAAGCGGCACGGTGACCGCCAAGAAGAAGGGCAAGGCCACCATCACCGTAAAGACCGCCAATGGCAAGCGGGCAAAGGTCAAGATCGTGGTGACCGACTGACCGCCCCATGCAGTACGCCCGTCCGGACAGGACGGGCGATTTTTTATCAAAGCAGTTTTACATATCGCCCTTGCCCTCATACATAAATTGCCGTATAATGGAATAGATATAATGGATGTACAGCCGCTTTTTCGGCTGTGCGGATGGGAAGGTTTACCTTGGGAAAGATCATTGCGATAACGAACCAGAAGGGCGGCGTGGGCAAGACCACCACCGCCGTAAACCTCAGCGCCTGCATGGCCGCGAAGGGGAAGCGGGTGCTGCTGGTGGACATCGATCCCCAGGGCAACGCCACCAGCGGCCTGGGGAAGAACGACTACGACGGCCCCACGGTATACGACGTGCTGATCGGCGAGGCCGGGGCCCGCGAGGCCGTGGTGGACACCGGGTACGGTCCGCTGAGCCTGATGCCCACCGCCATCGAGCTGGCGGGGGCCGAGATCGAGCTGGTGTCGGTGGAGAACCGGGAGCAGCTGCTGAAGGACGCGCTTTCGACCCTGCGGGACGATTACGACTACATATTCATCGACTGCCCGCCGTCGCTGAGCCTGCTGACGCTGAACGCGCTGACCGCCGCGGACAGCGTGCTGATCCCGATCCAGTGCGAATACTACGCGCTGGAGGGCGTGGGCCAGCTGGTGAACACCGTCAAGCTGATGCGGCGGAAGCTGAACCCGGATTTGTCCGTGGAGGGCATACTGCTGACCATGTTCGACGGCCGCACGAACCTGTGCGCCCAGGTGGTGCAGGAGGTGCGCACCCACTTCCGGGACGAGGCCTTCGAGACGATGATCCCCCGCAACGTGCGCCTGAGCGAGGCCCCCAGCTACGGCCTGCCCATTCACCTGTACGATGCCCGCAGCACCGGCGCGAAGGCGTACCAGGAGCTGGCGGAGGAGCTGCTTTCCAGGAATTAGTATTGCTGTTTGGAGACATGCTTCAGATCCTTCGGCTCCGCTGACGCTACGCTCAGGATGACAGCCTGTGGGATTTATTGTCATTCTGAGCGGAGTGCAGCCGAAGGCGGGATGCAGTCGAAGAATCCGCATCCCTGTCCTGCAACCGCAGCGGCGCGGAGGCGCTGCCGCAGGGTTGTGTTTGCATGAATCGGAGGTTTTCATCATGGCGAAGAAGATTCAACGGGGCCTGGGCCGGGGCCTGGGCGCGCTGCTGGGCGACGACGTGGTGGCGGAGGCCGCCCAGGAGGCCCAGCAGGAGGCGGCGCAGGGCGCCGAGCCCGTGGACGCGGTGCGGATGCTGCCCATCGGGCAGATCGACCCCAACCGCGAGCAGCCCCGGCGCAGCTTTGACGAGGCGGCGCTGAAGGAGCTGGCGGCGTCCATCGAGGCGGTGGGCGTGCTGCAGCCCATCATCGTGGCCCCCAGCGGCGACCGGTTCACCATCATCGCCGGCGAGCGCCGCTACCGGGCGTCCCGGCTGGCGGGCCTTAACGAGATCCCGGCCATCGTGCGGGACTGGGACAGCCAGAAGCGGCTGGAGGCGGCGCTGATCGAGAACCTCCAGCGGGACGATCTGAACCCGGTGGAGGAGGCCATGGGTGTGCGCCAGCTGATGGACGAGGCCGGGCTGACCCAGGAGAAGGCCGCCGAGCGACTGGGCAAGAGCCGCCCCGCGGTGGCGAACCTGCTGCGGCTGTTGACCCTGCCGGACAGCGTGAAGGCGCTGCTGGCCGAGGGCAAGCTGTCCGCCGGTCACGCCCGGGCGCTGGTGGCCGTGGAGCCCCGCCGCCAGGTGCAGCTGGCCAACCTGACCGTGCAGCAGGGCTGGTCGGTGCGCCAGCTGGAGCGCATATGCGCCCAGCCGGTGAAGCCGGAGGCCCCCAAGCCCCGCCGGGCGAAGGACGCCCAGATCGGCGAACTGGAGAACATGGCCCGGGAGCTGTTCGGCACCCGCGTGCGCCTGGACGGCACCACCGACAGCGGCCGGATCACCCTCTTCTACTACAACAGCGACGACCTCCAGCGCATCTGGGACGTGCTGGAGATGGCGCGGGAGAAATGATATGTACTCGGAACGGGACATGATCGAGGTCAACGGCAGGATTCGTCGGGCTTGGGTGGCCCTCGCGCCGGTGCTGGCGGCCTGTGCGGCGCTGTTCGTGTTCGCGCTGGCGAAGCGGGTGCACTGGCTGGCGCTGGCGACCGCGCCGCTGATGATCGTGGCGTTTATCTACGGCTTCGTCGCCTGCATCTGGCCGAACCTGCGCTACCGGCGGTTCCTGCGGGACATGCAGGACGGGCTGTCCCGGGACGTGCGGGGCGTGATCCTGGCCGTCTCCGACGCGGCCGAGCCCCACGACGGCGCGATGGTGCTGCCCGTGCGGGTGCGGCTGGACGGGGCGGCGGAGGCATCGACGGGCACGTCGGCCCTGTCCGAGCGGCTGCAGCAGCTGGAGGCCGGGGAGGACAACAGGGAGGAGCGCATCGTCTACCTGAACGCCTCGAAGCGCCAGATGATGCCCCCGGCGGGCACGGCGGTGACGCTGCGCTGCTTCGGGCGGCACATACGGTCGGTGGAGCAATGACGGCCGATGAAGCGAAACCCCGCCGCCTGCCGACGCAGCTGTTTCCCTTCCAGGGGAGACTACGGGAAGGCGTTCGCGCCTTTCGCCTCCCCTGAAAGGGGAGGCGGCGAGCGAAGCGAGGCGGAGGGGTTCCGTTTATTCCCCGCCAGCGGACCCATAACACGCAGATTTGAATTGCATGGCGGCAAGGCGGATTCGCGCGCGCTTCCCGCGCACGAGATGGCGCCGCAGCTACAATAAACGACGCCTGTAGAGGCGGCCCCTGGGCCGCCATAGAAGCTGCCGATACATCCAAGTCTGAATAGTTACACACAGGCTGTGTTTATAAAGGAGGAGGCGTGCCCATGCTGGTGGTATCCGCCGCCGTGGTGGAGCGCGACGGCAGGGTGATGCTGTGCCAGCGCCTGCCGGATGCCCACAACCCCCTGAAATGGGAGTTTCCCGGCGGCAAGCTGGAGCCGGGGGAGGGCCCCGAGGCCGCGCTGGCCCGGGAGCTGAAGGAGGAGCTGGGCATCGAGGCGTCCGTGGGCCGGGTGCGCGACGCGGTGTTCTACCGCTATCCCGACCGGGACGTGCTGGTGCTGTTCTACGGCTGCGCCATACGCTCCGGCGAGCCCTCGACGCTGGGCTGCAACGCCATCGCCTGGGCCGAGCCCGAGGCGCTGGCAGGCTACGACTTCGCCGGGGCGGACCTGGCGTTTGTGCAGCGGAATTACAGGCTTTAATGGTGTTCTCGAATTAAAGTGAGACAAAAGATCCTGTGCTTCGCAATGCCTTCGGCGAACGCTTCGCTCAGGATGGCATTGGTTTGTTCGTTGTCATCCTGAGCGGAGACGCGAATGTGTCGCAGTCGAAGGATCTAATTCCCTCCAATTGTGATGCCGGCATGATGTTTCGTTGACACTTGCCGCCGCGGCATTGAATGATCGGCGGGGCGCGTGTATAATAATCCTGCCGGGGTATGTCCGGCAGGATTACTGTACGAAATGAGGGAAACGCCTTGAGGAAAATGATTTGCGCGCTGCTGCTGGCGGCCCTGCTGGCGGCATGCGCCGGGGCCATGGCTGCGGCGAAGATGACGGAAGCGACCATGATCTACGAGGACTATGACGGCAACCGCTGCGAACAGACCGTGGTGGACGACGACACGCTCCAGGAGCTCCAGGACATGCTGCTTCGGGCGAAAAAGAACAAGGGCGAGCTGGAAAACTGCACACTGAACAGCACGCTGTTCTGCCGCTTCGGCGAGGACAAGGTGTACGATTTCGCCATCGCCACCGACGGCTGCCCCTACCTGGTGGACAACGGCGCGAACAAGACCTACAAGTTCTCCGACGCCGACCGGCAGCGCCTGTGGGAAATCTTCGACCTGGTGCAGGACACCATGGGCTATGACGCCGCGCTGGTGTTTTAGAAGCGCGCGCAGCATATGAACGCGCCCCGCGATTCGCGGGGCGCTTTCATATGATCGTTCGTATCGGTCAATTACTTGTTGGCAGCCTCGGTGGCAGCGTCGGCAGCCTCTTCGACGGCCTCGGTGGCGGCGTTGGCAGCTTCGCCAGCGGCGTCAGCAGCAGCGTCGGCGACCTCTTCAGCCTTCTCCTCGACCTTCTCGGCGGCGTCGGCAGCAGCGTCAGCAGCCTTTTCGGCGGTCTCTTCGACGGCGGCGGCAGCCTCTTCGGCCTTCTCTTCGACCTTCTCTTCGACCTTCTCGGCGGCGTCGGCAGCAGCGTCAGCAGCCTTATCGGCGGTCTCTTCGACGGCGGCGGCAGCCTCTTCGGTCTTCTGCTCGGCCTTCTTGCAGGCGGTCAGGCCGATGGCCATCAGAACCATAACCAGGATCAGAGCGATGATCTTCTTCATTATCGGGTACTTCCTTTCGCGTTCTTTGCGCATGACGCGCGTGTTCGCGCCTTGCGGCGCGGGCCTGTGTTTCACAGACCTGCTCTATTATAATGATTTATGTATCCCATTGTAAGCGCAATGATGTTGATTCACTGTATATTCTGCGTGAATAAAAGGGCTGTGGCCGCCTTTCCGCTGCCGTTGCCGCATAAAAGGGTCCGCTGGGAAGGCGGACCCTGGGGATATTGGGGCTTGTATGGGGCGGGTCAGTTCGCCGCCTTCTTCTGGAACCGGGCGCGGTAGTGGGCCTCGGAGTACTTGTCCTCTATCTCGCCGGCGGCGATCAGGGACTGCTTGGTGAGCAGCGGGCCGACCAGCTCGTAGACCAGCACGGCGAAGAGTATGATGTTGCGGATCATCGCGCCGGGGACCTCGCCGAGGGCCTGGGCGGTGACCACCATGCCCAGGGCCACGCCGGCCTGGGGGAACAGGGTGATGCCCAGGTACTTGCGCACGTTGGGCTCGCAGCCCATGGCGGTGGCGCTGCCCCGCGCGCCCAGGTACTTGCCGGCGCAGCGCACCAGTATGAACACCAGGCCGATCAGCAGGACCGAGGGATAGCGGAACACGCTCAGGTCCAGCTGGGCGCCGGAGAGCACGAAGAACACCGCGTACAGCGGGGCGGTCCACTCCTCGGAGCGCTTCATGATGTCCACCGAGTATTCGCTGAGGTTGCAGAACATGGTGCCCAGCATCATGCACACCAGCAGCGAGGAGAAGGTGACCTTCGCGCCGCCGGGCAGCGGGAATTCCAGCGTGGACAGGGCGATGGTCATCATCACGAAGGCGATGGTCAGCGACAGGCGGTTCTTGTTGGAGAAGAACAGCTTCTCCAGCAGCGTCAGCAGCTCGCCCATGGCCGCGCCCAGGGCCAGCGAGCAGACGATCTCCAGCATCGGGTTGAGTATGACCGACGTCACGTTCAGCGCGCCGCCCTGCATGGCCTGGGCCACGCCGAAGGACACCGCGAACACCACCAGGCCCACGGCGTCGTCCAGGGCGACGATGGGCAGCAGCAGGTCGGTCAGGGGGCCCTTGGCCTTGTACTGGCGCACGACCATCAGCGTGGCCGCGGGGGCGGTGGCCGTGGCGATGGCCCCCAGGGTGATGGCCACCGGCAGGGGCAGCTTTTCCGGGCCGAGGACGAAATGCAGCGCGATCAGGGCGATGTCCACCAGCGCCATGGCGGCCAGGGCCTGCACGATGCCGATCACCGTGGCCACCTTGCCGGTCTTTTTCAGCTGGGCCAGGCGGAATTCGTTGCCGATGTCGAAGGCGATGAAGCCCAGGGCCACGGTGGACAGGAAGCTCACCTGGTCCAGCGCCTCCATCGAGGCAAAGCCCACGGGCAGCCCCAGCGCGCCCAGAGCAAAGGGCCCCACCAGCACCCCGGCGATCAGGAAGGCGGTGACGTCGGGCAGCTTGAGGTTGATTTTCTTGAAGATGCGGGTCATGATCAGCCCCGCGAACAGGGCAAACGAGGTCGGTAGCAGCATGTTTATGTTCAGTGCCTTTCTTTGTTTGGTCACTATATGGTATACCTGCCGCCGGTTGAGTTCAAGCGCGTTAGATGGTCCGTTTGCGTTAGGGTTTGGTTGCGGGAGGCGCGTGGCTATGGAGGATTGACGGCGCTTGACAGGCAGTGTATAATTGACGAAAGCAAGGAGGTTGATCGGATATGTCTGAATCGCCGAAGCCCCGCCTGTCAAGGGCGGGAATCGTTGAGAAGATCGTCATCGTACTTGTGACGGTGCAGGGAATCAACGGTTTGGCAAGTCCCCTGAGGCGCATGTTTATCAAATGGATCGAGACGTCCATCGCGGATCCGGGGCTGGCGCATGTGGGGCTCTACCTGGGCCATGCGATCTTTCTCGCGGGCATGCTGCTGTATGGTTGGGCGGTCAAAAGGGATCGGCCCTACATTACCGGCATGTTTCACGGCAGCGCGCGCAGGAACGCGCTATACGGCCTCCTCGGCGCGGTCATGGGCTTCGGGGCGATGGGCGTTTGCGTGTTCGCCGCTTCGGCCCACGGAGACATTGCCATTCAGCCCTCGGCCAGCGTTCAAATCCCCCTGTTCTTGCTCGCGCTGCCCGTGGTCTTTATCCAGAGCTCCACGGAGGAGATCGAAACCCGCGGCTTCGCGTTCGGCAAGATGAAGGCCGAAGGGGTTCCGCTGCTGGTCGCGGTGGCGTGCAGCGCGTTCTATTTTGCCTACATCCACATCAACAACGAGGGGTTCGGCATACTGCCGCTGCTGGGCATATTCGTCGTTGGTTTCCAGTACGCCCTCTGCTGCCATTACTTCGGGACGATCTGGTTCACCTGCGGCGCGCACGCGCTGTGGAATTTTACACAGGACTTCATCTTCGGCCTGCCGGACAGCGGCAAACCGGCCGCCGTATCCATCTTCAACACGACGGTGAAGGGATCGAGCTTCTTCTACGACCAGGCGTTTGGCATCGAGGGCAGCGCCATGGCGCTGCTCGTCAACCTGGCCCTCTGCGGCGTCATCTTCATAATCGGCAGGCGGCTTCAGGAAAAAGGGCGGTAGTGAAGTCGGGAAAAGCGTTCTTTGAAGGATAAGGGGAACGGCCCTCCTGCCTGCGGCAAACGCGCAGACGGGAGGGCCGTCCTGACTTGAGGGACGCCGGTTGATCTGCATGGGGACTGACCTTATACTGTTCTCAAATAAGCGATAGAAAAGATCCTGTGCGATGCAAGCCAGCGGCACGACTCCGCTTCGCTTCGCTCAGGATGACAAGCGTAACGGTGTCATCCTGAGCAAAGCGAAGGATCTCTTACTTTTAAATAGAATAGTATTGCAAGCCGGCGGGGATGGTTCTGCCTGACGCCACAATGCACGCAAAAGGCGTCGATCAGAACCGCCCCCGTCGACTTCGACTTCGTCCATCAGGTGATATCCGCATCATGGACGGATATCCCGGTAATCAGGAATGCGGCCACGCTGCTGATGATCAGGCCTGTGACATAGCAGGCTATCGACAAGGCCGGGCCTCTGGGCCCTTCAGTCATTACGAATACGCCCAGGATTCCCGAAGGTCCCCAGGTGGTGGCGGCAACCTCCATCAGCATAACGAAGGCTCCGCCAAATCCTGCGCCGATCCCGGCGGTAACGAAGGGCTTGCCCATGGGCAGCGTTACGCCATAGATCAGCGGTTCACCCACGCCGAGCACGGCAGCAGGTAGCGCGCCGTTGATGATTCTGCACAGTCGCATGTTTCCCGTTCGCTTTGCCTTGAATGCTATGGCCAGCGCCGCGCCGACCTGGCCGGCGCCCGCCATGGCCAGCGCGGGGTATAGCGTTACATATCCAAATATTTCGAGCTGCACCGCGTACAGGGCGATCAGGCCGTGGTGCATACCCATGGCGACCATGGGGAGGAACAGCAGCGCTCCCAGAAACCCGGTGACCATGCGGATGAACGGATTAGAGCTGGCGGCTACGACTCCGATAACCCGGCATACGCCCATCGAGACCAGCCCAATCGCGGGCATGATTACAAATATATAGGGAACCAGCGTCGCAAGAAGCGTCACTATCGGTGAAACCACGACGTCGAGCGCGTCTGGTATGCGTCTGCGAACGGCTTTTTCGATCCTGCACATCAGCCAGACGCCGACGACCGCCGCCAGGACGCCGCCCCGACCGGACCGGAGTATGGCGTTCAGGGGCTGTGCTTCATTGTAGAGCCCCGCGAGGGCAGAGAGCGTATTCACGTTTTCCAGCGTCATGAACATGCCCACCATACCGCCGAGGATCGGCGTTCCGCCGAATACTTCCGCCGTTCGATATCCGGCCCAGGCTGTGAGATAGGCCATGAAGGCGGCGTTTATGCCGGTCAGCAGGCTGTAGGCCGCTGCAAGCGTTTTGTGCTGCGCATAGCCCGGAACTGCCTGTGAGATCAGGGACGCCACGCCGGCACAGATACCGGCGGCGATAACACCCGGGATCAGCGGCGCGAATATCTGCCCGAAGGTTTTCAAAATCGCCTTCAATCTGACTGGAACACCGGCCTTGGGGCTGATGCGATCTTCGGATTTTTCAGAAACGCCCTGAGCCTCCGGAGCGGCGGAAGGTATTCCGAGCGCTCTGAAGACATCTATGCATTTTCGGCTCTTGCCAGGGCCGACAACGACCTCCAAATACCCCTGCTGGTTATGAGTAACGGAAAGAACGCCATCCAACGCCCTCAGGTCGTCGTCCCTTACAGCATCGTCTCTGTTGACGCGAATGCGCACACGGGTCATACAGTTGATTGCAGAGGCTATGTTCTCCGTGCCTCCTACGCATTCGATTATACCTTTCGACAATTCTTCGTAAGTCAAAACCAATACTCACCTCTGTTTTGCATCGATCCACCCATAAATGCTTTGTAACTGTTCAGTTCGTGCCACAAATGATGATTTGGCGCGTAGATGGAACCCCTCCGGCGCTACGCGCCACTTCCCCTTCCGGGGGAGGCTTTTGGTAACGCGGTGTTTTGTGGTTAGCCTCCCCTGAAAGGGGAGGTGGCTCCGCCGTAGGCGGGGTCGGAGGGGTTCCGTATGAATCGCATCATCAATATTTTCCTGCGATTGAACAGTTACAGTATTTTATTCTTTCCGTGAATGGAAAGCGGTTCACCGCGTGCCATGAGCGTCTGTGCCCATATTCCATCAGGCGGAAGCTCTTCAGCGTCTCATCCGTGGTGTCTGCCCGATAGGTGGAGACGGAGATCGTGCAAAGTCGGTTGTCCCGAAGTCGGCGGGGACGGTCCTGCCTGACTCCATAATGCAGACAAAAGGAATTGATCAAAACCGTCCCCGATAACTCGCAAGCGGGCGGCGCAACGCCGCCCCTTCATACGAAGGCCAGGGCTTTTCGCACAAACCGTTCCCGTTGGCTTATTCCCCGGTGAGCAGGCCCGCGAGCCTGTCGATCTGATCCTGCGTCATGCCGCATCGCGCCAGGTAATCGGTGGCTGCCGCGCGCAGGTCGGCAGTCGGCAGGGCCTCGGGCCGGATTCCGAACATATTCGCAAGCTGGTCGTCGATGCGCATCTTGTACAGGCGGTATTGCAGGGATTCGGGATTCATGTCGAAGTCGTGAAGCTGGTCGTAGCTTAACATGTAATCCTGCTCGATTTCGTCATAGCCCGCTCCGCAGAGCGCCTCCAGCACCGCGCAGATGACCCCCGTGCGATCCCTGCCCAGGTTGCAGTGGATCAGCCAGGGCCTTTCCAGCGCCATCAGCCGGACAAGCCCTGTGCCGATGTTTCGCATGGCATCCGGAGCCAGGTAATCCACGCCCAGGTAGCAGGCGATCACCATGCCCTGGTCGATCATGGCGTCCGTGTGGTCGGGCAGGCCCTCGAAGGACGCCAGCTTTTCCTGGTTGTTCGACAGATTGAGGATGCCGCCGATGTTGTGCTCCACGAGATAGGATTCCATCAGCTCAACCCTGCCGAAGCTTGGGTCGAAGGGCGACGCGCTCCGGTACAGGCGTCCCGGCCGGATCTCGCCGGCTGTCACCTCCCGCGCGTTGAGGAACGCTTCGTCCGTCTGGCCTTCCATTCTGTACGCGGCGTTGTTGATGTTGTAGGCTTCATATTCCGCTTTGTACCGGCCCTTCCGGTCAAGGGTGATGGTCACCGTCTCGCCGGGCTCGACGCCGACCGCCTCGTTCAGGTTGCAATCGACGCCCCCGACCTTAACGGTGCCAAAAAACACCACCAGCGACGGGTCGCCCATCCTTCCAAAGAAATCCGGATAGTACGGCACCGCCTTCAGTTCCTGGCCCCCCGAGAAGCGGAGATCGACGCTGTCGCCGTACTCCAGGCCGATCCGGTCCAGGTCGTCCTGGCCCTTGTCGAATGCGATATCCCCGAATTGATCGACGTCGGTGATGGTCGCGTGGACCGGTTCGAAGGCCTCGGCGACGGCGCATACCCCGCAGAGCAGGCAGAGCGCCAGCGCCAGCGCCATTGAACGCCAGAACTCGCCGACTCCGGCCTCGCGGACCTGTCGGTTGGGATGCGCGGGGTCCATCGCCTTTGCAAACGCGGCGATCCATGAATGCGGCTGTATTCCTTGTTTGGACATAGGGTTGAGCCTCCTTGTTGCTTGTGGTGCCGTCGATTTGGGGCGTGTAGCAAGTCAATGGGGACGGTTCTGCCTGACTCTCATTTCTACAGAAGAAATCAAATGGAACCGTCCCCAATGATTCCCGTGTGTTTTATTGCGCCGGCACGCTGTCCTCATACAGCCATTCGGGGTCGATGTCGAGGCCGTTGGCCCATTGGACGGTTCCATAGGCCACGCTGGCGGTCTGGGGAAGAGGATGCCGTTGTGCAATGGTTGATAGCATTTTCGGGCGAGCAGGGGCTTCATGTCAAAGTCGCGCAGTTCACCGTTGACGAAGCGCACCGCAGCACATGCTCCGGCAATACCGTCACACTGGCGGCATCCGGTGACAGCTCGCGCTTGCCGATGATACAATCTTCCTTCTATAGCACCTCATTTCAGCGGATCGATTCTGAACGGGTCCTCGTCGTTCACGGCCAATTCCCACATCACAAAGTCGGCAGGGATGGTTCTGCCTGACTTCATAATGTAGACGAAAGGAGTCAAGAAGAACCGTTCCCGCTGCCCCCTCGAGTGTTCCTTAATAATGTCGTTCAAAGTTGATTTTTGGGTATTTATTTTTCAATCTTTTTTTTACGGTTTCATATATAGCAGGAAGTTCATCCTTTTCTCTGTGCATCTCAAGCAGAATTATACGGACGCACGCTTCCTTGGTAAATAGGTGAAACGGAGTGTGGAAGCGCTTTATGGAGTCAGTACGAAGATCACGCTCCTCAGTCACAGTATACCATATTGGAAGTGGGCATGGCAAGATACAAAAACACCCCGCCTCCAATGGAAGCGGGGTGCGAAGAGGTTTTGGAATTACTTCAGCTCGGAGAAGTACTTGATGGTGCGGACCATCTGGCTGACGTAGCTGTTCTCGTTGTCGTACCAGGACACGACCTGAACCTGGCTCTTGCCGCCCTCGAGCTTGCAGACCATGGTCTGGGTGGCGTCAAACAGGCTGCCGAAGCGCATGCCGATGATGTCGGAGGAGACGATCTGGTCCTCGTTGTAGCCGAAGGACTCGGTGGCTTCCTTCTTCATCTGGGCATTGATCTCTTCAATGCTGGGCTGGCCGTTGATGACGGCGTTCAGG
>JAZSAA010000080.1:0-2568 GCA_045601625.1 Clostridia bacterium
CTTTGATTTGAACCGGGAAAGTCCGGCCCATGGGCGGGCCCGACAAACCCTTTGGGTTTGTCCCCTCCCCCGATACCCCCGGTAAGTTAGCCAAAAGCCTCCCCTGAAAGGGGAGGTGCCGCGTAGCGGCGGAGGGGTTCCGTCAGCCCGATAAATCAGAATTTGTGTATATCTTTTCCGCTACGGGCCATACTAACCTCAGGAGGTGAGGAGAATGAGCCCCAAGGAATTGCAGTATATCGAAGATGCTCTCGGACATGAACAGTTTTTGACCAGTCAGTGCCAGCAGGCGGTGAGCCAGCTGAGCGACCCCGAGCTGAAGAACTGCGTGAACCAGATGCTGGCCAAGCATCGCGAGCTCTTCAGCAAATTCTATCAACTGGTGTAAGGAGGCGAGCGCAATGAACGATCAGTCGATCATGGAGAACATCCTGTTGACCACGAAGGGCGTGTGCGACCTGTATATGCACGGCGCGATCGAATCCGCCACCCAGAACGTGCAGAGCACATTCGATACGGCGCTGAACGACAGCCTGTGCATGCAGAGCGACATCTACCAGAAGATGTCCCAGAAGGGCTGGTATCCCGCCCAGCAGGCCGACCAGCAGCAGATCAACCAGGTGCGTCAGAAGTACGCCAAGTGTTGCTGAAACAGTTATGCCCCGCGGCTGAAGGCTCAGTCGCGGGGCGCTTATCTTTTTTGTTACAGGCTGGCCAGCGCGGCCTTGCGTATGGCGGCCTGGTGCAGCGGGCACACCTTGTTGGAGGCGTGGGTGCGGCTGTTGGTGAAGTGGATGCAGTGATGGCCCGGAAAGTCGTTGTCCTTGATGGAGCCGTCGCCGTGGGGCATGCCGTTGATCGACGCGGCATAGTTCACGCCGTTGATGGTCACGAACACAGCCCGCCGGTCCCAGGACCACTTGCCGCCATAAGCCTGCTTCATCGCGGCGGTGTCGGCGGCGGTCAGGGGCTGGCAATCGGCGTGGTTGTTGCCGCCGTTGCGGCGTTCCCGCCAGGTCAGGCCGGTCTCCACGTCGGTGATCTGGGCGATGACGCCCCGGGCGAAAATCTTCTGGATATCGCTGGTCCACCAGTCCATCTCCAGGGCCGAGCCGTGCACCGGGGTCAGGCCCGTGGACGCGGTGGCCGCGGGGTCCGTAACAACCTTGTCTCTGGACAGGTCGGACGCGCTCATGTAGCCGCTCTTTCCGCCGGTTTGGACCTGGCAGGTGTTGCCCTTTTTCGCTGTCACCGTCACGACCACATTCAGGCCCAGGGTGGCAATGACCGCTTTGTTTTCGTCGTACAGGTTCGCCCCGCGGTTTTTGACATACGCCATAACGCCGCTGCTTTCCGGGGTCGAGCTCTCCGCGCCCGGGGCATTCGCCGGGGTCGCGCTGAGATCCACCTTGTACATAAATCCTTCGCTGCCGTTCACCGTAACCTGGCAGACGCCCCTGCGCACCGCTGTTACGACGACGGGCGTGTTCAGGGGCAGGGTGAATATGGCCTTCCGCCTTGCGTCATAGAGCGTCGCGCCTTCCCTGGCCACATAGGCGGTCATGGAATAAAGCGTATCCGTGACCGACACCGGCGACGCGCTCAGGTCCGACTTGCTCATATAGGCGGTATTGCCGTTCAGCGTTACCCGGCACACCCCGCTTTTCATGCCGGTCAGCGTCAGCTGGGTGTTGATTGGAACGGTGGCGATCGTGTTGCCTTCGATGTCATAGACGATCGCGTCGTCCACTGCCGCGTAGACGGTCATCTGTTCGGCAAAAGCCGGCGGGCAGATCGTGGCCAAAATCATTGCCGCGAGCGCAAGCGCCACGCGGCGCGCAATGGCATGGGAAAACATGGACAGATCCTCCGAATGGTGTTTTCTGTATTATATTGCAATTTCATTTCACATTCAAGCAATGCCGCGATATTTATACATATATTTGCAATATAATACATTATTTTGTCACATTTCCCATCTGCACCCTTTCCTCCCGTGGGCATAGGATGCACTGTGGGCCGGCAATCCCGCCGCTCAAACCCGCAAGGAGGAATGAATATGAGCTTCTATTCATACAAGAACGCCAATTCCGACACCTGTCCCGGCGTGGTCAACGGGAACATCCTCTCCGGACTGAACCAGCGCGTGTGCGTGCAGGTCAAGAACGTCTACGACAGCTGCATGCAGCAGGAGCAGCTGGACGACCAGCGCATCACCATCGAGAACATCGTGCCTGTGCTGCCCGGCCCGGAATGCCTGGGCAACAGCGGCCGTCCCTGCGCATGCGATTGCGACGGCAACCGTTGCAACTGCGAATGCCCGCCTGCCAGCATCCCCATCACCCACGACGAGGCCGTGCAAAACGCTGAAAACAACCCCGGCCCCCTGCCCCGCCCCTACGGCGCCTGGACCTTCGAGAGCTGTCGCTCCTCCACCACGGCGGGACGCATCTCCAACCTGACCGTCGAACGCATGACCGACCGGCCCCAGTTTGCCCGGGTGCGCTGCACCGTGGACGTGCCGCTGGACGTGCTGTTCCTGGACCAGCGCTGCCAGGAGTGGATGGG
>JAZSAA010000081.1:0-3482 GCA_045601625.1 Clostridia bacterium
TCGAGGCCGGCCTCGTTGTCGATCACCATGTACCTGTAGCGACCGTAGTACTTGTCGATCTGCGTCTTGAGGACGCCGTTGACATAGCAATAGCAGCCCTTGCCCTCGGTACGGCCCATGACCAGCATGTCATAGTCGTCCTCCTCGATCAGGGCTTCGTTGAACTTGTATTCGGCGTACTCCTGCTTGGTCATGCCCTTGGGTATCGGGCTGACGGGCAGCAGTTCGGCATGGGCCATCTCCTCGCGGATGCTGCCCAGCGTGGTATCCACCTCGACGCCGAGCACCTCGTTCAGGTTGGAGTTGGCGTCGGCGTCCACCACCAGAAGGGGGCCCTTCCCCCTCCGGCAGAGGCTTTCGATAATCATGCCGCAGGTGGTTGTCTTGCCGACGCCACCCTTACCGGCTACAGCGATGACATGTGTTGACATACGTTCTCCTGGTCAGATCAGATCCACGATGCCGGACTCCTTCACCAGCCGGGTGACATCCTCGTACTTGTTCAGCGCGTAGAGGTGGATGCCGTCGATGCCGCAGGCCCTGTACTCGTCGATCAGGCCAATGGTGTATTCCATGCCGGCCTCCTTGAAGGCGGCCTTCTTCGCGGCGATGGATTCCTCGCTCTCGCCAGGGGCGAAGGGGTTCGGGAAGATCCAGTGCTTGGAGATGATCTCTGCAAGCTCCCTCGGCATGACGCAGCCGTTGCGGCTGAGGGCCATGTTGATGGTGGCGGCGATGTCCAGCACGGGCATGATGCCCACGTCTACGGGCATGTACACGTCGGCGGCGCGGATGGCGTCCAGCCACCAGCGGAACTGGTCCATGTCCCAGCACAGCTGGGTCATGATGTAGTCGGCGCCCTCGTCCTGCTTCTGCTTCAGGAAGGAGATGTCCGCCTCGATGCTGCGGCAGGCGATATGTCCCTCGGGCGAGCCCGCCACGGCGATGGTGAACTTGTCGCCAAAGGTCTTGCGGGTGAATTTCACCAGCTCGGTGGCGTAGTGCAGGTCGCCGCCGGTGCCCGTCCAGCCGAAGGGAATGTCGCCGCGCAGGGCCAGCATGTGGTTGATGCCGTGGTCCAGGTAGGTCTGCAGCTGCTCGCTGATGCCCTCCTTCGTGTTGGCCACGCAGGTGAAATGGGTCACGGGGATGCACTTGCCGTCCTTCTGGATCTTGTCCAGCACTTCAAGGTTCTTGCCCACGTTGGTACCGCCCGCGCCGTAGGTGCAGGAGATATAATCCGGGTTCAACTCGTACAGGTGGTCCAGCACGCCGCCTTCGCCGCACAGCTTCGTCATGCCGACATCGGTCTTCGGCGGGAACACCTCAAAAGAGAACGCCATCCGGTCCTTCAGGATATCCGCTACGCTCATTTCAGTCCTCCATATTTTCTTGACTGCCATGCACGTTTCCATCGGTGACATGGAAATATACATTCCGAGTAATAATAACACAAACCCAGGCAATAGGCAAGTGCCTGCGCATAATATTATGACATAGTTTTAACTAAATTAATGTGAAAAGGAACTTCTGCCGAAGGCCGTGGCTGCTGGCGAAGACGGTCAGGTTTTCATCGTCCAACCGCTCCACGCTCAGCTCGTCCACCTCGCCCTTCAGCAGGGCGCGCACGTATGCCTCCGGGTCGTCGGTTTCGATTTCGTCGAAGAACACGTCGCGCATCTGGTTGCCCGAGCAGCTGTTCTGGATCTCTCGCACCAGTTCATATTCGGCCATAGGCGATCCTCCCCGCAAAACCGGGGACAGGCGGCGATCCGCCTGTCCCTGGCGATGTTCGTTAATTGTCAGGCGATGGCCCTGGGCCGGACCACCACGGTGCCCCCGGTGAGGTCGGCGGAGGCGATTTCACCCTCGATCTTCTCCTCCCGGCCCATGATGTCGGTCAGTGTCACCACGCCGCCCTCGCACTCGATCAGCATGACGTTCTTCAGCACCTCGTTTTCCGGGCGCTTCTCGATTTTATAAACGGTGGAAAGGCACATATAACTTACCTCCTCGTCAGGCCTTGGGAACGTTCAGCGCCGCCAGCACGGTGGACAGGCGCATGTTGCCCTTTTCAAAGTCGGACACGGCCTGCATGACCTGCTCGAAGGCGGTGGCGTCGCCCAGGTCCTTCAGGCGGCCGGCCAGCTGGGCCAGCTCGTTGGCGTGGGCCGTGTTGTGGTTGACCATGTACTGCATCAGCGCGACCACCTCGGCCATGGGGTCCATGTCGCAGCTCTTGCAGTCGGAATTGCAGCCCGCCGCGCCGGGGCAGCCGTGGGTATGGCCATGCTCGTGACCATGTTCGTGGCTGTGCTCGTGGCCGTGGGGATGGTCGTGAACGTGCTCATGGGGATGGCTGTGGGTGGTGCCGTCGGCATGGGTATGCTCGTGGCTGTGCTCGTGGGTGTGGACGTGGCTGTGGCCGCCGTCGTGGGAATGCTCGTGGTCCGCGCCGCCCATATGGGGGTGCGCCTCGTCATGGCCGTGATGGTCGTGCCCGTCATGGCTGTGGGGAATGCCGTGCTCGTGCATATATTCGTGATCGTGCTCGTGATCCATGTTGCGTCTCCTTTTCAAGGTGTCTTTGGGTTTAATCGATTATACATCATGCCGGGGCATTTGTCAAAGGCGATATTCGCTTCAGAAGCCGTATCCCCCACCCCCGGTTTCCAATCAGAAATTTGTCCATTTTTAACTTGTATCCGCCGGCCCGTGATTGCATCCATGCGTCGTTTCGGTTAGAATAGCCATGAGGTGAATCATCAGTGGACCAGGAAAAGCAAAAAGCCGCGGATACCGGCGCTCAGACGGAAATCCACGACCATGAATACATGCACGCCCACGGCATCCCCCACAGCCACGGGCACCATGACCACGCCCACAGCCATACCCACAGCCACGAGCACACCAAGGCCGTGCTGAACCGGCTGTCCCGGGCCATCGGCCACCTGCAATCGGTGCGCAACATGGTGGAGGAGGGGCGGGACTGCTCGGAGGTGCTGATCCAGATCGCCGCCGTGCGCTCGGCCATTGACAACACCGGCAAGCTGATCTTGCAGGACCACCTGAAGCACTGCATCGTGGACGCCGCCGCCGAGGGCGACCAGCAGGCCATCGACGACCTCTGCCAGGCCATCGACAAGTACATGAAGTAACGATAAGATCCTTCGCTCCACTCAGGATGACAGGCATAAGGTGTCATCCTGAGTGGACGAAGGATCTCTCTTTATCTGTCCCTGAACGACTTCAGCTTTGGCACGGCCCGTTCCCCGTCCAGCACCAGTTCGGCGTACCTGCCGTCCATCAGCGCGCCGGGGTTGAGCAGCAGCACGCCCCCCAGCCACTCCACGCAGGGGTGGTGGGTGTGGCCGAACAGGGCGATGGTGGCCTGCTGGTCCTCAGCGTAATAGGAAAGCCGGTCATAGCCGTATTTCACGTCCTGGAGATGCCCGTGTACCGCCAGCAGCCTGTGGGGGCCG
>JAZSAA010000082.1:0-5080 GCA_045601625.1 Clostridia bacterium
AGACGTATTCATAAACACCGTCTACCTGTACGACGATAGAGTGTTAATTTTTTATAATATCCGCGGCGGAAAGCAAGTCTCCTACATCGACCTCCTAAATTCCCTCTACGTCCCCGCCCAATCCGAAGGTTCGGATTTGAAGGCGCTTGGTGTACCAAAAGCTCAGGGCACTTCGCCATGCGAAGTGCCCTGAATCCTTGTATACCATTATAAACCGTATTTACGGCTCTTTGTCAAATGCTGGGGTGCGGCGTCAAGGATAGAAGGATTCTGGCCCTGAAAGTATTTACATGAAATGTCCTGAAAGCCAAGTGCTTTCAGGACATTTCTATAGTTTCCAGCCGGATCATGCCTGGGGATTCATTCGGTTGAGCAGGCCGCTGGCACGCAGGGCGGGCAGCACCGCGTGGTAGAAGAGCGGGGCGGCGACAATGGCCACGGCGGCGTTGATCAGGGACGGGATCAGCTTGGCCAGCATGGTGGCCCACACCGCGTCCATGGGATAGCCGTAGACGAACTTCTGGAATATGAAGGTCTTCAGCATGTACAGCGCCACGTAGGTCAGCGCGCCGCAGACGCAGGCCAGCGCCGTGCGGTCGATGCGGCCCTTGCCCTTGCTGTGGATATCGCTCTCGATCACCATGCCGCAGACCCAGGCCATGGCGAACTTGCTGACGAACGTGATCAGCACGTTCACCAGGTCGTAGCCGGTCACGGCGTCGTAGAAGGCGGAGCCGATGCCCGCGGCCAGGCCGCCCTGCAGGGGCCCCAGAAGTATGCCGCTGAGCAGGCAGACGGCGTTGGCGAAGTGGACCTTGGAGCCCAGCAGGGGAAAGCGGAACAGCGTGACCACATAGACCATGGCCGCCATCATGGCGATAAAGGTGATGTTGAAGACGGAAAATTCACGCTTGTTCATGGTATGAACCTCCCTAAAAGCGTTTGACTTTTCATGGAAAGCAGTATATACTAAAATTGAACCCATTAAAAGAGCCAGAAAAGGAGAATATTATAAGACCAGATGAGCCGACAAAAACCGGAATACCTGAACCTGTATGAGATCATGCGGGACGAGATCACCAGCGGGTCCTGGCCCTACGGCGCGCGCCTGCCCTCCCGCCGGCAGACCGCGCTGGACCGGGGACTGAGCGCGATCACCGTGGAACACAGCTACGAGCTGCTGTGCCAGGAGGGCTATATCCAGGCGCGGCCCAGAAGCGGCTACTACGTCATCTACCGCAGCGGCGACGGCTTTGCCTCGGTGGACAGCCAGCCGCTGCGGCACGCGCCCGCGAACCGGGACGATATCGAAGATTCCTTTCCCTTCACGGTGCTGGCCCGGGCCATGCGCCGGGTGCTGTCGGACTATGGCGACGACCTGCTGCGCAAGTCGCCAAACGAGGGCTGCCTGGAGCTGCGCGCCGCCCTCTCGCGCTACCTGGCCCGCAACCGGGGCATACAGGCCTCGGAGGAACAGATCATCATCGGCTCCGGCTCGGAATACCTGTACGGCCTGGTGGTGGAGATGCTCGGGGCGGACCGGGTGTTCGCCATAGAGTACCCCTCCTATGAGAAGATCGAGCAGATCTACCACGCCAAGGGGGTTGAGTGCGAGCTGCTGCCACTGGGCCACGACGGCATTCGCAGCGCGGCGCTGGCGGAGGCGACTGGCTCGGTGCTGCACATCACGCCCTTCCGCAGCTATCCGACCGGGGTGACGGCCTCGGCCTCGAAGCGGGCGGCCTATATACGCTGGGCGGAGCAGGGGGACAGGTACATCGTGGAGGACGATTTTGAATCGGAGTTCTCGCTGCTGCGCAAGCCGGAGGACACCGTATACGCCCTGTCCGGCGCGGAAAACGTCATCTATATGAATACCTTCACCCGCACGATGTCGCCGGCGCTGCGCGTGGGGTACATGGTGCTGCCGCCGGGGCTGGTGCCCCTGTTCAGGGCACGGGTGGGCTTCTATTCCTGCACGGTGCCCGCATTCGAGCAGTATCTCCTGGCGGACCTGATCGCCACCGGCGATTTTGAGCGGCACATCAACCGCATGCGCCGCAAGCGCAGGCGGCAGGAGCGAAGCCAGTAAACTTGCAATAATCCGATGATAATGCTATAGTGTATGCAGCAGTTGGACGAAGGGAGATAAGCCATGTTGTTTGAACTCCGGGCATTGGCCGAAGCAAACGCCTCTCCGGTGCAGGACGCGGTGGACGAGGTGGGGGACATCATCGAGCACGCCGGCGACAAGGCGGGCAATCTTCTGACCAGCCTGCCCGTGCTGACCACCAGGCTGCTGATGTGCGCGCTGGCGATTTTCCTCGGCGTCATACTCATCCGCGTGGGGCGGCGAATGATCTCGTCCATCGTGCGCATGCGCAGCCAAAAGGGCGGGCACACCGTCCAGCAGGTCAGCACGATCAAGTCGCTGGCCACCAGCGTGTTCAATTACATCATGTATTTCATCATCGTGACCATTGTGCTGAGCATACTCGGCGTCAACGTCACGTCGATCCTGGCGGTGGCCGGGGTCGGCGGTATCGCCATCAGCTTCGGCGCGCAGACGCTGGTGAAGGACATCATATCCGGCATGTTCATCTGGATGGAGGGCAGCATCACCGTGGGCGACGTGGTGACCATCAACGATCTGTCCGGCGTCGTGGAATCCATTGCCATACGCACCACCGTGGTGCGGGATTACAACGGCAACATATACATCATCCCGAACGGGGATATTCGCACCATCACCAACATGAGCCGGGATTTCAAGCGCGCCATCGTCGATATACGCTGCCCCTACGAGGCCGACCAGGGCCATATCGTCCAGATCCTCGAGGAGGAGATGGAGAAGGCCTCGGAGGAGATCGACGGCCTGACCAGCGTGCCCGAGGTCATGAGCATACTCTCCTTCGATACGGACGCCGTGGTGGTGCGCGTCGCGGTGCAGTGCCCCGTCGGGCAGCACTGGCGCATCGAGCGCGACCTGCGCACCCGCATCAAGGCCCGGTTCGACAGGGAGGGCATAGAGATGCCCCACTATCAGAAGGTCGTGATGAAATAAGGGCACAGAAAAGATCCTTCGCTTCGCTCAGGATGACGTGGAAACGTCAACATGTCATCATGAGCGAAGCGAAGGATCTTTTTTCATTATCCCAGTTCTTCCATCAGCCGCCGCATCAGCGCCACGGCCTCGGGGCCGGCGGAGCTCTGGTATTCCACGCTGCCGGGGCCGTCGTCCGAGCGCAGGCCATTCTCGTCCAGAAGGTATTTGAGCCGCGCGGCGGTGCCGGTCAGCCCGTCGAAGATGTCGGCTTTCGGAAAGAGGCGCTGTATGGATTCCCGCAGGAAGGGGTAGTGGGTGCAGCCCAGCACGACGGCGTCCACCTGCGTCTGCCGATAGGGGCCCAGCAGGTCCTCCAGCAGCGTCCGGGCCTCCGGCGCGCGCGCCCTGCCGGATTCCACCAGTTCAACCAGGCCGCTTCCGACCACGGTGATCACGTCGTCGCCGTAGAGGCGCATCAGCCGTTCAAACTTCTCAAGGCGCAGGGTGGCGTCGGTGGCCAGCACGAGCACCTTGCCGCCGTGGCGGGCAAAGTGGGCAGGCTTCAGGGCCGGCTCCATGCCCACGATGGGCAGTTCGGGATGGGCGGCGCGGACGATCTCCGCATAGGCCGAGGTGGCCGTGTTGCAGGCGATGACGACGGCCTTGACGCCCCTCGACAGCAGGACGTCGATCCCGGCGGCGCTCAGGGCGCGGATCTCCTCCAGCGGGCGCGGCCCGTAGGGCGCGTGCAGGTTGTCGCCGTAGAATAAAAAGTGCTCGTTGGGCATCATGCGAAGGGCTTCGTGCAACACGCTGATGCCGCCCACGCCGGAATCAAAAAAGCCAATCAGGTCCTTCATCGTGAATCTCCCGTCAACATCGTTGCATTTATTATAGTGGCTTCGGGCGATAAATGCAAGGCCTGCGAGGCGAGAGCCCTGTGGTGCAGGCTGCGGCCATCAGATCCTTCGCTTCGCTCAGGTTGACAAAGTACGGCGCCTTTCATCCTGGGCAAAGTGAAGGATCATCGCGTCACCGCCTGCCGACCCAATGGGAGAAGTGTTAGGACACGCTTTTGTTAATTTTATATTTTGCGCACAAAACTATTGACAAATCCCCGGGATGGGTTATAATAGTCAAAGAAAGTCAAATTGACTTTGCTAACAATACCAGCCCTGAAAGGGGGTCGCAATATGAACATCGAAAAATTCACCCAGAAATCCATAGAGGCCATCCGGGAGGCCCAGAGCTGCGCCATCCGCAACCAGAACATGCAGGTCGACCAGCAGCACCTGCTGTATGCGCTGCTCAACCAGGAGGACGGCGCCGCCGCTCAGATTTTGAAGAAGGCGAAGATCGACGTCAAGCGCATGGCCACCGCATGCGACCGGGAAATACAGCGCATTCCCAGGGTTTCCGGCCCCGGCCGGGAGATGGACAAGGTCTACGTCTCCCAGTCCGTGGATGCGGCGCTGACCGAAGCCGAGCAGCAGGCCCAGTATATGAAGGACGAATATGTCTCCGTCGAGCACATCCTGCTGGGCATCATCGAGCGCCCCAACGGCGCGGTGCGCAACATCTTCAGCGAGTTCGGCCTGACGAAGGAGGCCTTCCTGGAGGCCATGCAGAAGGTCCGCGGCAACACCCGGGTGACCAGCGAAAACCCGGAGGACACCTATGAGGCGCTGCTGAAGTACGGCATCGACCTGACCCAGAAGGCCCGCACCGAGAAGCTGGACGAAAAGCTGGACCCGGTTATCGGCCGCGACGACGAGATCCGCAACGTCATCCGCATACTGTCCCGAAAGACCAAGAACAACCCTGTGCTGATCGGCGAGCCCGGCGTGGGCAAGACCGCCATCGCCGAGGGCCTGGCCCAGCGCATCGTGCAGGAGGACGTGCCCGCCCGCCTGAAGGACTGCCAGCTGGTGGCCCTGGACATGGGCGCGCTGATCGCCGGCGCGAAGTTCCGCGGCGAGTTCGTGGAGCGCCTGAAGAGCGTCCTCGAGGAGGTCAAGAAGAGCGAGGGCAGGG
>JAZSAA010000083.1:0-7024 GCA_045601625.1 Clostridia bacterium
TTTGATTCATGGGAACAAGAAACGTTGAAGCCTCTACCGTTTCCTTATAATCAAACAAATCCCGTAGGGATTTGCACCACCACTAAATACTAACCACTAAATACTAAATACTCAACTTCTGATTTATCGAGCACAGCTCGATAAATCAGAAGTTTCCGATCGCTCCCCACCACAATCCTGCATCGCCGCGCGCTCGTCCCTTTCCCGCTTGGAGAACACGCAGCCGCAGTAATCCTGCCTGTACAGGCCGTATTCCCGGGACAGCTCGCAGGAGCGCTTGTAGCCGTTCTTCTTCTTGAAGTCGGAGGGCAGCCAGCTGACCCCGGCCCTCCTGCCCTGCTCGACCCCGATGGCGTTGAGCAGTTGGGCGTCCTTCAGCGGGCTGATGGTCAGCGAGGTGGTGAAGTAATCGCTGCCCAGACGTGCCGCCATGTTCGCGGCGGCCTCGAGGCGCATTTTGAAGCACAGGGCGCAGCGCGCGCCGCCCTCGGGGTCGCCCTCGTGGCCCCGGCACATCGCCATGAAGGCCGCGTTGTCGTAGTCGCCGACGATCACCCGCAGGGCGTTTTCATGGGGCAGCGCCTCCGCCAGCCGCTGAAGCTCCGCCACCCGCCGGTCGAATTCCGTGCGGGGCGAAATGTTCGGATTATAATAGTAGACATCGATGTCGAAGCAGCGGTTCAGCGCCTCGAGCACATAGCTGCTGCACGGGGCACAGCAGGCGTGCAGCAAAAGGCGCGGCCTGCGCCCGGACGCTTCGATCCGCGCAAGCTCGCGCTCCATCTCGATCTGATAGTTGATCTTCACAGCTCTGCATCTTCCTTATGCCATTCAAAGGGGGCGGCGGTCACGCTCCGGGGAATCATGATGCGGAAGGCGCTGTGCAGGTTTTCCATGCTCACCGCGTCCGTCGCCGGTTCGCGCTCGCCGTCCAGCGTCCACTCCACCGGCTCGCTGCATTCGATGCTGATCCGTCTGGCGGAGAAGAAGTGGATCATGTCGTTGGGCACGCTCTGGGTGGTCACCCCCACGAGGATGCTGCTCAGCTGGGCCGGGTTCTGCGGATTGCGCACCATCGTGACCTCAAATCGCCCGTCGTTCAGAGCCACCAGCTGGGTATCCAGCTGAATGATGCCCCCCACCGAGGTGGAATTGGTGACGGAGCAGAATATAAAGTCGTCCTCCAGCATCAGCTCGTCGGCCCGCACCCGCATGTGCATCGGCTTGATGGCCGTCAGGTCCCGCATGCCCTCGAGCACATAGGCCGCATGGCCCAGCACGTTCTTGGCCGCCTGGGGCGTGGTATAGGAGGCCTTGGCAAAGGCCCCGCAGGTGGCAGTGTAGACGAAGCACCGGCCATTGAACAGGCCCACGTCCACCGTCTGGGCCCTGCCCTTCAGGATGTCCCTGGTCGCCTGCATCACGTCGGCAGAGAGCCCGATGCTGGAAGCATAGTCGTTGGTGGGGCCGCAGGGGATGTAGCCCACGGGGCAGTTCATGCCCGCGGCCATCATGCCGGAGATGGTCTCGTTCAGCGTGCCGTCGCCGCCCGCGCAGACCACCAGGTCATACTTGCGGGGGCACCGGGCGATCACCTGGGTAGCCTCCCCCGCCGAGCCTGTGATGTAGGGCTCGCACCGGTAGCCGGCCTCGATAAACAGCCGTATCATGTCCGGCATAAAGCGATTCGCCCTTCGCTGTCCTGCCTGGGGATTGAGAATAAACAGAAGGCTTTTCATAGGTCAACCTCTCCATGATTATGGCGGCCCGCAGGCCGCCTCTGTGGACGGTGGCCATTGTGGCGAAGCCGTCAATGGCCAGAGCGTCAGGAATAGAGCAAATACAGTTTAAAACCCAACCCGTCGCAGGAAACCTGATGATAGCGCACGCTCCCCCGCAGGCCGCGCACCGCGCCGTAGATCGCGGCGCCGTGCAGGTGCCCGTAGACGCAATCCGTAACGCCGTAGCGCTCCAGTATGTCTGAAAAGCCCGGCGCGTCGTCGGTGAGGGGAGGATAGTGCATCATCGCGGTAATCGGCGCCTGCCCGTCCCTGCGCCGCGCGCTTTGAAGGGACATTTCCAGGCGCAGGCGCTCGCGCTCATAGATGCGCCGATCGTCGTCGGAAAAATCCGGCCCGGGCAGCGTCCAGCCCCGGGAACCGGCATAGAGGCGACCGTCGATGAGCACGCTGTCGTTTTGCAGGGTCAGCATGCCCTCCCCCAGCGCGCGCCGCACCCTGCCGATGGAGCTCCACCAGTAATCGTGGTTGCCCCGCAGCAGCAGCTTCGTGCCCGGCAGGGCGGCGATGCTGTTCAGGTCCTCCATCGCGTCCTCGAGCCGCATGGCCCAGGAGATATCCCCCGGCAGCAGCACCAGGTCGCCGGGCGCGACCCGCGCCAGCCAATCCTCGCGGATGCGCAGGAAGTGATCCCGCCAATGTTCGCCGAAGATGTCCATCGGCTTCTGCTGGGCGGGCAGGTGCAGATCGGCAATCGCAAAGACCGCCAAGGCTATTCGTCCTCGTCCTCTTTGTCCATGGCGTCTTCCTCGTCCTCTTCGTCCTCGTCCTCGGCGAAATCGTCGTCCTCGCCGAAGTCCTCGCCGTCGAGGTCGTCGCCGATGTCCAGCTCGATCTCGTCCATCGTGGAGACGGAGTCAATCTCGATGCTGGCTGGCTCGTGCTGGATCTCCTCGTCGTTATCGATCTCGTTGCGGCGGGCCTGCTCCTTCAGGCAGTAGGCGCACAGCTCCTGGCCGGGCACCACCGGGTTCTCCCCGCACTCAGAGCACAGCTCGATCATCTCGAATTGCTCGCTCTCCCCCCGCACCTCTCTGCGACACACAGAACACATCGTATCGGTGTCGTTCATGTAATTCAATTCGCATCTTGGGCACTTGACCAAACCCATGTTCATTCCTCCCAAACCCACAAATCAGTTGCGCGTGGCAACGGAGCACAGGTATTTATCGCGTTGAAACCTCAATCACATGAGATATTATACACAAAAAAGGCAATCGCACAAGCCCCTTTTTTACTTTCCCCGTTCTTTTTCTGTTTCTTCCCTGTATCGATACGCAAAAGCGGCGATGTCCTGCCCGTAAACCGCCTTCAGCGCGGGATTGTAGATCACCGACGCGGGGTGATACATCGGGAAAAGCCGTCGGCCCTGCCAGTCGATGAAGCGGCCGTGCATGTCGCCGATGACGCTGCCCCGCCCCGTCAGGGCCTTCAGGGGCACGTTGCCCAGGGTGATGATATAGCCCGGGTCCACCAGCTCGATCTCCCGCAGCAGCCAGGGCAGGAACAGCTTGATCTCCTCCTGGGTGGGCGGCCGGTTCACGGTGCGCCCCGCCGGGGACAGCTTCGTTGGGCGGAACTTGACCACGTTGGTGACGTACAGCGCGGCCCGGTCCATGCCGGCCTGAGCCAGGAAGGCGTCCAGGTTCTTGCCGGCCTTGCCCACGAAGGGCCGCCCCTGCAGCGACTCCTGTTCGCCGGGGGCCTCGCCGATCATCATCACCGGCGCGCCCACGCGCCCCTCGCCGAACACCAGCACCTTGCGCTCTTCCTCGTAAAGGCCCCTGAAAAAAGCAGTGGCCTCCCGCTGAAACCGTTCCATGCTCACTCGTCCTCCAACTCCCTCAGCTTGTCGCGCACCTTCTGAAAGTCTTCCCAGGCCTCCCGCTTTTTAGCCGGGTCCCGCAGCAAGTAGGAGGGATGATAGGTAGGCATGAACCAGACGCCCTTCTGCTCGTACCAGCGGCCATGATCCCGGGTGATGAACACCTGGTCCCTGATGGTGTACTGGCAGGCCACCTTGCCCAGCAGCACCACCACCCTCGGCCGCACCAGCGCCACCTGGGCGCGCAGATAACCCAGGCAGGCCGCGGCCTCGTCGCTCTCCGGGTTGCGGTTCTGGGGCGGACGGCACTTGACGATGTTGCAGATGTACACCTCGGCGCGCTCCAGCCCGATGGCGTGGATCATCCGCGTCAGCAGCTCGCCCGAGCGCCCCACGAAGGGACGGCCCTGCCGGTCCTCGTCCTGCCCGGGGCCCTCGCCGATGAACATCAGTTTCGCGTGGGGGTCGCCCTCGCCGGGCACCACGTTGTTGCGCGTTTCGCACAGCCGGCACTTTTGGCAGGCGTTGATTTCCTCATAAAGCTGTGCCCAGGAGACCCGCACGGCCATCAGCTCCCTCCGGTATTACTCTGTGATGATAAGACAGGCGCCCCGCGGGCAGGCAGAGCCGTCCCGCAGGGCGTCGGATTATTTCGGTATGATGATCGCGTCCTGGAAGATCTTCCAGAGCGAGGCAAAGGACTCCTGTCCGTCCCGCACGATCCAGTTGATCAGCGCCGACAGCAGAAACGCGCAGGCGATGATCACGACGATCCCGGCCACCGCGCCGAGAAAATCGTAGATTCCCGCGAAGATCTTGTAGTTGATTCTGCGCCGCTTGACTTCCTGGCGCGTATAGATCTTGGCCACCCGCTCACCTCCCGCGTTATCTGGATGTCCTCATTGATTATAGCACGTCCGCCGATCAAATGCAAATCGCGCTCCGTCACGTGCCATAGAGCACGATCTCGTTTTTCGTCTTATACACGCTGGTACACAGCAGCTCCCGGCTCAGCTCGTTTCCGGCGGCGTCCCAGCGCACCTTGTAGGCCTCGGCCTTGTAGCCGTCCCGGCCGTTCTGGGAGACCACCGTCCGACCCGAGGGCAGCGACGGGTCGGGCTGGTACTCCGTCTCGAACTTGTTCACCTTGGTAGTCACGGCGTCCAGGGTGATCTTCTCGCCGTCCGGCAGCAACCGCCCGAAGATGCCGAAGCGCACCCGCTTGTCGTCGGTCAGGTAGCAGCAGATGTAGATGTTGTCCGGGGACGTGTTGGTAAACTTCAGGTCCTGGTTGCCCCAGTCCACGGTGGCGTCCTTGCCCTTGTCCACATAGTGGACGGTCAGCGAGTGGTTGTGGCGCTCGTCGATCTGCATATCCGCCTTGACAGCTGCGTTGAACAGCGTGGTGGACACCTGGCAGATGCCGCCGCCCACCTGCTCGGTCACCTCGCCGCCGGAATAGGCGGTGGCCATCTTGAAGCCCCGGGCCGAGGTGCGCTGGCCCACCTTCTCGTTGAAGGAGAAGGTCTCCCCCGGCGCCAGCTTTGCGCCGTTGATCATCGACATGGCCAGCTTTATGTTGTTCAGCCGCGACTTGCTGGAGGAGGAGGCGTTGGTGATGGCGTAGTCGATCAGGCCGTACATCTCCCCGATCCGTTCGGTGGTGATCTCAGGCTCCTGCTCGGCCACCGCCAGGGTCACGCTGCCTCCGCCTGCCTCCAGCGCCGAGAGTATGTCCCGCTTCAGCGCGTCCCCGTCCAGCTGCCTGCCGGTCCTGGAGGGGTTGAACGTGAATTCGTAGGTCTCGACGTTGAAGTCGGCCACGGAAGCGTCCTCGGGTTCCCGGTCGATCTTCAGCGCCTGCATCTGCACGAATTGGTCGACCAGCGTTTCGCTGTATTCGGTGCGGTGGATGGCGTAGGCCGCCGGGTTCTGGCTGCGGCTGGTGGCCATGCGGTAGCGCTCCTCCAGCGTGCCGCTGCGCCCGTGGCTCCAGGCCGTGGTCAGCACCGATTGGTAATCGCTGGTATAGCCCAACTCACCGGCCGTGACCGTGGTGCCGTCGTCCAGGGAAACCGTCCGGCCCGCGTTCCGGGCCTCCACCCGGTCCCGCCAGTAGTCCATCGCGTTGGACAGGGTCATCCTCGACACGTCCACGCCCTCGATGGTGGTGCCCTCGTAGAAGGTCTGCTGGTCCACCACCTCGCGCATGGCCAGGAACCGGCCGTACTGGCTGTGCACCCGCAAGCCCAGCGCCGCCAGCACGGCGATGGCAATGGCCAGGCAGGCGTTCAGCGCGCCGAACAGCGCCGTGCCGCCCTTCCGGGGGGGCGTGCCGCCGGATGCGGGCCGCTTCTCGTCATGGCGCTCCATGAACAGGTCGTCCCCGGCCTGGCGAGCGCGAGCCTGCCTGCCCTTTCGGTTGGCGGCCTCGCCCACCGGGTTCGCCTGAACGGCCGCCGCCCTGCGGGTGACAGCCCTTCCGGCCTTTTGGGCGGACGAAGCCTTGCGGCTCGCGGCCCTTCCGGCCTTCCGGGCGGACGAAGTCCTGCCTTTGGTCTCGGCCTGTTTGGTCCCGTTCACGCGCTTTCGCTTTGCCCCGGCGGTCTTTGTTCCGGTGGAACGGGCCTTAGCTTCGGCGGAGGCGGTTTTTTTCGCGCCTCCGGCCTTCGTGGCAGCGCGCACTTCAGGGGCTCCGGCGGTTCCGTTTCCCCTGGCGGCCTTGTCGCTCCCCCGGGCGGAGGGCGTGCCGGCCTTCTTGCCGGCCGCAGCCCGCTTTCCGGGCTTGTCTTCAGTGCGGCCGGAGGCGGCCCGGCCCTTATCGGCCTTCGACTTTGTCGGCTTGCGACTGGTTGCTTTCTCTGACATCTATATAATCGCTCCGTTGATTCGCGTCGTTGCTATCATGCCCGGCAAGCGGGCCCCATAAAACCATTTTGACGTAAATATATGTAATCTGCAAGCGGGTTTTGATAATATTTCAGGGCGGAAAATCAGATACATTGTAAACGTTGCGCCCATGACCGCCGTACACTGAAAAAGGGAACGCCTGACAACGTTCCCTTTTCCTTTTGCATTTCGCGCGCTTCGCCGCGGGCCTGACCGGCCGCAGCAAAACCTTTTACTATAAGTGACCTTACGCCTGAGCTTTGGCAAGGCGCTTCGCCATGCGAGCCTTTTTACGGTTCGCGGCGTTCTTATGGATAACGCCCTTTGCGGCAGCCTTGTCAACCGCCCCCTGAGTCGCGCTGAGCAGCTTGGCATCGGCCTCGTTCGCGGAAACGGCGGTTTCGAACTTCTTGATCTGAGTCTTCATGGCGGACTTGATCATCCGGTTGCGCAGGTTCTTCTTTTCGGTCACCTTCACGCGCTTGATGGCAGACTTGATATTCGGCAAATT
>JAZSAA010000084.1:0-2202 GCA_045601625.1 Clostridia bacterium
CGCCAGGGCCAGCGCACCCAGCGCCGCCGCGATCAGCAGCCACCAGGCCCCGCCCCGGCCCGCGCCGTCCTCCGTCGCGTCGTCGGGGGCGTCCTGCGGCATGTCCTCGGGCGCGTCCTGCGGCAACTCCTCCGGCGCGTCCTCCGGTTCCTCCTGCGGGGTCTCCCCCGGCTCGGGCGTGGGCGTGTCCTCCGGGCTTTCCGGCGGCAGGCCGCCGTCCGGCTCGGGGCTGGGGGTGGGTTCGTCCCCGGCGGGATTGTAGTCGCCGTCGCTGCCCAGGCCGCCGTCCCCGGCGAACTCGTCGCCGGTGCCCGCGCCGCCGCCCTCCGGCGGCGGGGTCATGCTGCCCGAACCGCTGGTGCCGCCGGTGGCGTCGAAGGGAATCCAGCCCACGCCCCGGAAGTACACCTCGCACCAGGCATGGGCGTTCTCGCCGGTGAGCACCTCCACCCCCGGCCGCGCCAGGTAGCCCTCCACGTACCGGGTGGGCAGCCCGGCGATGCGCCCCATCACGGCCATGGCCGAGGCGTAGTAGCTGCAATAGCCCTCCCGGCTGTCCAGCAGGAAGTGAGACACGAAGTCCCGCCCCCGGGGCGGCACGTCGGGCTGCAGCGTGTAGCGCATGTTCCCCCGCAGGTAGTTCATGATGGCCACGGCCCGGTCGAAGGGGTTCTCCGCGCCCTCGATGGCCCGCATGGTCAGCTGGTACACCCCGCCGTCGATGCCCTCGGGCAGCTGGATGTGCTGCTCCAGGATGTCCTGCCAGCGGTCGTCCCCGGCCTCCTCGCCGTCGATCACCGCCCGGCGCAGCGCCTCGCCCGGCTCCGCCAGCAGCGCCCGCAGGCTGTAGCGGTCGCCCGGCTGCACGTCCCGGGACAGGAACATCTCGCCGGCGGTGTTGTAGTACACCGCGGTGGACAGGTCCATCCGGAACTCGTCCATCATCCCCGGCACGAACAGCGTGCTCGTGCCCCGGCCCAGCATCTCCACCGACACGTCCAGCCTCAGCAGCGCGTCGTCCAGCGCCGCCGGGGGGACGAACAGCCGGTCCCGGGTGGCCCGGTGGGTCAGGTCCACGTACAGGAAGCGGCTCTTGGGCACGGCGTCCACCCAGGAATAACCGGTGTAGGCCGTGCGGATCGCGCCGCGCAGCAGCACGTCGGCGTCGGTTTTCACCCGCATCACCGGGTCGGTGTGGGGCTGCGCCGGGCCACCCAGCATCGAAACCACCGAGTCCCCCACCTCGCCGGCGTGGTCGTAGCCCTGCTCGCTGATGGAGAAGGCGACGCGCTCGTGGGTGAAGCGGAAGTACTGCTCGAACATGCTGCGCACCTGCTCGGCGGCGCGCTCCAGCGGGCCCCAGGTCAGCCGTCCCCCCGGCACCAGCGCGAAGGCCAGGGCCAGGGCCAGCGCCGCGGGCAACAGCACCCGCATGGCCCCGAAATCCCGCTGCACGCCGCCGGTGAGGGCAAAGGCCGCCGCCGCCGCCGCCAGCCCCGGCGCCGCCGCCGCCAGCGACGCCGATTCGGACATCGCGTGGCAGGCCACCAGCACCGCCAGCAGCAGCACGATGGCCACGCTGACGAACTCGTTGTGGTTCAGCAGCGCGAAGAACAGCGCCCCGAGGGTGAAGGCCGCGCAGGTCAGCAGCAGCCGTCCCCCCGCCGCCGCCGCGGCGGAATCGGCGGCCTGGCCGGCCCAGGCGGCAAACAGCGCCCGCAGCCCCGCCAGCCCTGTCCCGTGGGCGGCCAGGTACAGCCCGACGACGACCACAAACCCCAGCGACGCGATCACCGCGCCGCCGGTCAGCGTGCCGGCCACGCACAGCGCCACCGCCGCGAGGGCCGCCGCGTACAGCGACGCCGCCGACACCGCCACGCCCAGCGCCGACGCCGCCACCGCCGCCGCGCTCCCTGCGAACAGCAGCGCCAGCGCCGCGGCAACCGCCGAGCGCTCCACCCGGGATCTGTTGGTCAGGTTCTTGTTGTTCATTCACCCTCGCTCCACGGGTCCAGCCTTTCGGCCCTGACCCCGCCCATCTTCAGCCGTTCGATCAGCGCCATGCTCTCCTCCCGGTCGTCGTCGGAGACCCACACCAGCCGCGTGGCCACGCCGCCCTGCTGCATCCGCAGGGCCATGTCGGCGATGCGGGTGGTCAGCCGCGCCGTCACCAGCACCGCGCCGCCGGTGCGCTGGAAGGGG
>JAZSAA010000085.1:0-3415 GCA_045601625.1 Clostridia bacterium
CCACTAAATACTAACCACTAAATACTAAATACTCCAATTCCCCTCTCACCACCAGTATAATAACATAAACTAACCGTGTCAAGTTAACATTATCAAACTTTCCCCAAAAGCATGGGGCGGCGCATCGCCGCCCCTGCTCCAAGCCATCCAAGCCTAAAACCCAACCCCTAAAGCCTCACTTTTCCCGGATCACGATCTTCGTGCCGGCCCCGGTCCACTGGAGGATCTTCTTCATCGTCTTTTCCGGCACGGCCACGCAGCCGGCGGTGTACTTGTTGCTGCCGGTGCAGTGCAGGAAGATGCAGCTGCCCTTGTGGGGGGTGCCCTCGGCGTTGTAGTCGATGAACATGCAGTAGTTGTAGACCCCCTTGTACTTGATCAGGTACTCGTCGCTGGAGGTGTGCTTGCGGTCCACCTTGCGCTCGTCCACCAGCCTGTTGTAGTATTCGCTGGAGGAATCGCCGCACCAGTAGTGGTACTTGGTCACCTGGGTATAGGGCAGCTTCGCGCCGGGGTCGGCCTTGATGCCGAAGGGGGTGGTCAGGTTGTAGGTGCCCTCGGGGGTCTTCTTGTCCCCCTCCACGGTCTTGCCGATGCCGTTTTTGCCCACGTAGGCGTCGCAGGACAGCACCTCGGTCCACACGCCGTCCACCTTTTCGTGCAGCGACAGCACGGCCCTGCTGCCGGAGGTGTGCTCCACCAGCACGATCTGGCTGGCCTCGGCGGCAGCCTCCAGCGACGCCGCCGCGCTGCCCGTCTGGGGCGCGCCGGAGGCCGTCACCGTGACCCGGACGGTCTTCTTCTGCTTGCCGTAGCTGACCACCAGCTTCGTCTCGCCGGCCTTCAGGCCCAGCACGACGCCCTTCTTCGAGACGGCGGCCACCTTCTTGTCCTTGACCTTGTAGCGCTCGACGCCGCCCCGGGGCAGGGCGACCTTCTCGCCCACGGCCACCTCGATGGCCTTCGGCAGCACCACCACGCCCAGCTTCGCCTTCGCGCCGCCGCCGGTCGCCGTCACCACCGCCGTGCCCGGCTTCAGCGCCGTGGCCACGTTGCCCGCCAGCGACAGCACGCCCCCGTCCGAGCAGCTCCAGTCCAGACCGTCCAGCTTCACCCGCTTCAGCTTCGGCTTCAGCGCCACCGCCTCGCCCTCGAACATCAGCCCCGCCTTCGCCGGAAACCTGATGCTCGCCTTCTTCGCCGCCAGCGCGCCCGACGGCAGCGCCAGCAGCGCCGCCACGACCACCAGCAGCGCCAGTAACCGCTTATTCATACATTTCATCCTCCCTGTACAGGATACCGACGCTATCATACCACACAATCGTGACGCCACGGGGACCGCGGGGGGACAAAAAATGACCTGTCGCCTGGGCGAGAGGTCATTTTTTGAGTGGCCAGTGGCTAGTGGCCAGTGGCTAGTGGCTAGTGGCCAGTGGCTAGTGGCCTTGACGCCGCCCCGCTTTTGCAATATAATTGTAATATCTGGAAGAAACCACCCCAAAGGAGGTCGTCAAAATGAAAATACGCAAAACCTGGCGCGCGCTGCTGGCGGCGGTGCTGTGCCTGACGCTGCTGGGCGGGCTGTTCGCCGCGGCGGCGGAGGAAATCGCCCTGGAGGAGGGCCCCGCCGTCGAAGGGGACGCCCTGGCGCTGGAGCTGGAGGAAACCGACGCCCTCGACCCCGAGCTGCCCGACCTGGACCTGGACCTGGCCCTGGACGCCGACCTGGCCCTGCCGGCGGAGTCGGTCGAACCCGTCCCCGCCCCGGCGGCGGAAACCCCTGACGACGAGATCGTGCTGGGCGACGGGGTCCAGTCCAACGGCGAAGCCGCGCCCAACACCGCCGTGGCCGACCCGATCCCGCTGGCCGTCAGCTACAGCGGCGGCGCGCTGACCAAGGTCTACGACGGCACCAACAAGGGCGCGTCCTCCAGGGACGGCCAGACCGTCTACACCATCCCCGAGCTCAGGACCATCAAGAGCCGCTTCACCCTCGCCCCCGCCAGCGGCAAAAGCTGGGTGGACGGCCACCGGGACGTGGGCTTCAGGCTGGTCCTCTCCAAGCAGTTCTCCAGCGCGAACGTGGGCAGCTACACGTTCACCTTCCGGCTGGAGCTGACCGGCGCGGACGCCGGCTACTACACCCTGCCCGAGGCCACGGTCTCCGTGCCCGCCGCCATCACCCCCCGCCCGGTGACCGTCACCCCCCGGACGGGCCTGGGCAAGGCCTACCGCGCGGCGGAGCCGGCCTACAAGCCCGGCACCTGGCTGAGCAAGTCCGAGACCAGCCCGCTGCACCAGGACGTGGGCAACGTGCCCCTGTACGGCGTGCCCATCGTCTCCGAGGACGGCAGGGCCGTGCTGGGCGTGGAGGACAGGACCCCCGCCGAGATCGAGGCCGGCGCCCAGAAGGGCTACTTCCTGGCCCTGTCGGCCAGGCAGAACGGCACGAAGCTCTTCCCCGGCGGCTGGCTCTCCCGGGAGCCCGGCGAGGAGGTGGGCCGCTACAAAATCACCCTGGGCAGCCTGAGCTTCGGCAACAACTTCACCATCACCCTGAAGGAAGAATACTTCACCATCACCCGCCGGGCCATCACCGACGCCGACGTCACCGTCAGCATCCCCGACGCCTATTACACCGGCAAGGCCCTGAAGCCCGCGGTATCCGCCAGGTGCAACGGCTATTCGATGGCCCAGGGCCGCGACTTCACCGTCACCTATTCCAACAACAAGAACCTGGGCGTCGCCACCGCCACCCTCACCGGCCGGGGCAGCTACACCGGCGCCCGGACGGCCGCCTTCAACATCGTGCTCAAGCCCACGAGCCTGTCCAGGCTGACCCCCTCCAAGAAGGGCCGGGTCAAGGTGGCCTGGAAGAAGGCCGGCAACACCTCCGGCTACCAGGTCAGCTACAGCCTGAACGCCGACTTCTCCAAGGCCGTCACCAAGAAGGTCAAGGGCTTCAAAAAGACCAGCCTGACCGTCAAGGGCCTGAAGGCCAAGCGGATCTACTACTTCCGGGTGCGCGCCTGGAAGACCGTCAAGGGCAAGACCCACTACTCCCCCTGGTCCAAGGTGAAATCGGTCAAGACGAAGTAAAGCAAACAAAAACGGCGTCCGCGCCGCGGCCTGTGGGATGGCCGCGGCGCGGACGCCGTTATGTTTCCCGGGACCCGTCATACTAATACTAATCTCATACTAAATACCATGTCGGCAGCGCCGACATGGTTTTTAGTATGAGAAACACACCCTGGTATCAGTCCCGCTCGTAAATGTCCCGGGTATACACCCTGTCCCGCACGTCGTCCAGGCTCTCGTCGTAGCGGTTGGCGATGATCACCTGGCTGAGGGCCTTGAAGCGCGCCAGGTCGTTGACCACCCTGGAGTTGAAGAACGTGGAGCCGTCCGCCAGCGT
>JAZSAA010000086.1:0-8942 GCA_045601625.1 Clostridia bacterium
ATCAAAAGAAAACCGTTAGGATTTCCTCCTCCACTAACCACTAAATACTAAATACTAACCACTGATATTCTGATTTGTCCCCCCGCGACAAACCACAATTTTCCCCCATCCCCATTCATCAAAGGAGGTTTTCCCATGAAGTCCACTCTCAAATCCTTCGCCCTGCTCGCTGCCCTCGCCCTGCTGCTCTCCCCCGCCGCCCTGGCGGACGGCATCACCTTCACGGGCACCGTCGCCGCCAGCGAGACCTACGAGGTCTACGCCCCCATCGGCGGCAAGGTCCAGGCCGTCAGCGGCGACGTGGGCGACCGGGTCAGCGCCGATACCGTGCTGGTCTCCCTGTCCACCACGAAGGTCTACGCCGAGGAGGACGGTACCGTCACCGGCGTGTTCGGCCAACCCGGCGACTCCGCCGAGACGGTCAGCGCCCTCTACGGCTCGGTGGTGTCCATCGAGGGCGGCAGCGTGTACAGCATCGCCGCCTCCACCACCAACGCCTACAACACCACCGCAACCAAGTTCGTCCACGTGGGCGAGAGCGTCTACCTGAGCTGCTATTCCGACGGCAGCCACACTGGGTCCGGCGTGATCACCGCCATCGAGGGCACCAGCTACACCGTCCGCGTGACCTCCGGGGAATTCCTGGTAGGTGAAACCGTGAACGTCTACCGGGGCGATTCCGCGGTCTCCACCAAGCGCATCGGCCGGGGCACGCTGAACCGCACCAGCCCCACCGCGGTGACCGGCAGCGGCAGCATCGTTTCCATCGCCGTCAACCCCGGTGACACCGTGAAGCGGGGCGACCTGCTGTTCGAGACCCTCGACGGCGCCTTCGACGGCCTGTACATGAGCGGCACCGACATCACCGCCGGCATCGACGGCACCATCAGCCAGCTGAACGCCCAGCAGGGCGGCGCGGTCCAGAAGGACGAGGTCGTGGCCGTGCTCTACCCCGACGGCGCGATGCGCATCGAGGCCAGCGTGGAGGAGGCCAACCTGTCCGCGATCCACGTGGGCGACCCGGTGAGCGTCGAGCTGCTCTGGAACCAGGACGAGGAGGTCGCCTATCCCGGCACCATCACCGGCATCTCCGCCATCGCAAACGCCTCCGAGGCCCAGAATGGCGAGACCGAGAGCGCCGTCACCTACACCGTCTACATCGGCTTCACTCCGGACGAGAACACCCGCTACGGCATGAGCGCCGTGGTGACCACCCAGGACGGGGAGGGCGGCGAAGCGCCCGAAGAGGTGATTGATAATGAAGCGTATTGACCGGCTGCTGTCCCTGGCCATGGCCAGCGCGCTGCTGCTTGGCGCGACGCCGTTCGACGCGGCCACGGGAGCGAGGGCCTTCTCCGAGGAGATCCTCGACGCACAGGAATCCGACGGGGAGAAGTCGGAGACGCCATCGGAGGCCGAGGAGGAGAAAACCTCGAAATCGAAAAAGAGCAGCAAGGACTCCAAGAAGTCCAGCGACAAATCCAAAAAGTCCAGCGATAAAAAAGACAGCAGCTCGAAGGAGGTGCGCCTGACGCTTTCCATCTCCAAGCCAAGCGGACTCAGTACCTCCGGCGGCGCTTACCAGGTGAACCCCGACAAGGTCAGCAGCCTGACGCTGTCCTGGAAATGCAAGGGCGATTGCGACAGCTACGAGGTCAGCGTTTCCGACGGCGTTCTCAGCACATCCACGGAGAAGAAGTCGGTCAAGATCTCGGTCAGCGGCCTGGCGGAGGGCAAGTACACCGCCACCGTCAAGGCCATACGGGACGGCAAGACCGTCGCCAAGGAAAAGCTGAGCTTCAAGGTCGTCGCATCCAGGGATGAAGCCGAAGAGAAGGCTTCCGGGAAGGAATCGCCTTCCGGGGAAACGAAGGAAGCCGAAGCGGAAAAGCCCGCCGAGGAGACGGTTGATGCGGAGAAGGAAAGCGAAGCGGAAAAGACCCCCGAAGAGATGGTCGAAGAGACAAAGGAAACCGAAACGGAGGAGTCCGCCGAACAGCCGATGGAAAACGAAGCGGACAAGCCTGTCGAAACGCCAAAGGAAAACCCGGAAGATAAGCCTGCCGAAGAATCGGCGGAAACCAAAGCGGACAAACCTGTCGAAGAAGCAGGAGAAACCCCGGAGGATAAGCCTGTCGGGGAATCGGAGGAAGCCCCGAAGGAGCCCTCTGAGGCTGTAGCGGAGGCGTCCGCTTCTGAATCGCAGCAGGCCCAGGCGGAAGAAACGATCGAAGAAGCACAGGAAAACCGCGAGGATCATCTCAATAATACACAGGATACCCCTGTGGAACAGCCTGTCGCTATTCTGGAAGACGAGCCTGTCGAAGCGACGCAAAAGGACTCAGTAGAACCGCCTGCGGAGGAGCCCCAGGACATTCCGGAGGCGCAGCCCGATTCAGGGACTGAAGCCGTTGAAGCGCAGGCATCCGAAGCGGTCGACACGGCAGCCGAGACGATCGAGGACGCATTGGTCATCGAATCGGAAGCCGAATCCGAGGCCGACGCCGCCGAAGCGGTTGAGGAACTGACCGGGGACGACATCGCCCTGGATGCCGATCTGGACGACATCCCGGCCTCCGAACCGACGACCAACGAGAACTCCCAGGCGTCCGCGGAAACGCCGCTCGCCTCCAACGCCCAGGACAAGCAGGTAAAGGCCGACAGCGCCCTCTCCCTGTCCATCAAGGGCGCGCAGGGCCTTTCCGTCGCAGGCGGCACGGTTCACGTCGATCCCGCGCAGGCCGACGCCCTGACCCTCGTCTGGCAGTTCAGTGGCAAGTGCGACGGCTACGAGGTCAACCTCTCCGACGGCGTCTACACCGCCACCGCGAAGGACAAGCGCCTGAGCCTGCCCGTATCCGAATTGGCCGCCGGGCAGTACAGCGTCACCGTGACGGCCGTCAAGGACGGCAAGGCGCTATCCTCTGCCGAAACACGCTTTTACGTCGATGCCGGCGAAGGCAGTGAAGCAGCGGATACCGGCCTCGCCATGACCGTCGCCGCACCCCAGGGCCTGCTCATCACCGACGGCGTTTACCAGGTCGATCCGGCCAAGGTCGAGGCCCTGACCCTCGCCTGGCAGTTCGGCGGCGAATGTGACGGCTACGAGATCAGCGTCTCCGGCGGCGTCTACAGCGGCAGCACCGGGGAGAATACCCTGTCCCTTCCCCTGAAGGGCCTCAATGCGGGCGCTTATACCGTCACCGTAACGGCCAAAAAGGACGACGAAGCCGTCGCCCAGGCGCAGCTCGCCCTTGCCGTCGCAGGCGAGGAAAAGAAGCAGGAGGAGCAGCAGGGCGACGACAAAAAACAGGGCGAGCAGCAGAAGGGCGGCACCGCGCCTAAAGGCGGCGGCTCAGCCAAAAGCGGCGGGGCGTCCAAGGGCGGCGAAGAAGCCGAAGCGGACCAGGGCTTCCATGTCACGCCCGGCGAGGCGCTGATCAGCACCCACACCTCCGGTGACCGGGACATGCGCCTGTACGGCGCAGTTGCCCTGACGCTGGAGGACGACGAACCCATGACCTTGCTGACCCTGGGCGGAACACAGCTGGACATACGGCTCAGCGACGGTTGCCCGTTTACCGCGTCCATCGGGGAAGGCGCGCTTATACTGGTTCCGGAGGGCCCCGCCGAGGCCTGGCTGCTGAACGGCTTTGCGCTGAAAACCCTCGCCTGCAGCGGCGTTGAAACCCTGCGTTTGAGCCTGAACGACGCGGTCATCGACTTCCCCACCCAGCCCACACTGACCGGAAGCAACTACGGCGCGCTGCGGGCCGCGGGCTGGGTCTCCGGCGATTACAGCTACGCCGTCAGCGCGGATGGCTGCACCGTCACGGTGGGCGGCCGGACCTTTGTGCTGACCGGGGAAGGCGAGCTCGCCTGAGCGAAAGGACGATTGAAATGCTGAAAAAAATGACGACCCTGCTGCTGGCACTGCTGCTGTCGGCATCGGCGCTGGCCGAGGTCTACGAGGGCACGACCGTTGCGCTGACCACCGCCGCGGTCACCGCCGAAGCCTCCGGCCAGCTCCAGGCCCTCGACGCCACAGTCGGCAGCCGCGTAAACGCCGGCGACGTGCTGATGGCGCTGAAGCCGGAGCGCCTATTCGCCGCCCAGGACGGTTCCGTCTCGCTGGTCAACGCCCAGGTGGGCGACGAGGTGGACGGCACGCTGCTGGAGCTGATGCCCCTGGAGCGCTACCTGATCCACTGCACGGTGGACAAGGCCTACCAGAACACGGAATCCATGCTGGTTCACAGCGGCGAGACGGTCTACGTGCGCTGCACCGCCGACGGCACCCACCGGGCCGTGGGTGTGCTGACCGAAATCAAGGGCGACGAATACCGGGTGGCAACCCTCGGCGGCGAGCTGTACCTGGGGGAGACCGTCTACCTGTACCGGGACGCGGACTTCACCGCGAGCCAGCGCGTCGGCATCGGCACCGTGGTGGCCAACGATACCCAGGACTACGAGGCCAGCGGCACCGTGACCCGGCTGCTGGTCGGCGAGGGCGACGGCGTGGAGCGCGGCCAGCTGCTCTGCGAGGTCAACGGCGGCGATATCGAAGCGCCCGTCTCCGGCATTGTGTCCGCCATCGTCGTCGGGAAGGGCGATAGCATTGAAGCGGGTCAGGTCTTGGCCGAAATCGTGCCCGATGGCCAGGTCTGCGTGGAGATACAGGTCGGCGAGGCGGATATTTCCGGCTTTGCCAGAGGCCAGAAGGTGACGCTGACGCAGACCTGCGACCCCGAGGAAAGGGCCTTCGGCGGAACGGTGGTCGAATGCGCATGGACGGCCCAGGATGCCGAATACACGGTACGCATCCTGCCGGAGGAAGGGATGAACCTGCCCCTGGGCTTGAGCGTCACGGTGCGGACAGAGGATTAGAACAATGATGTCAACGCATTCCTCTGGAATCCATCAACCCGGAAAACGCTCTGTTTTCCCAACCATGTACAATTCCAATAAAGCAAAACACATAAAGGGACGCCGGACGGCATCCCTTTATGCGTTTTATCATCGTACTATTCTTTTATAAGCAGCCCGACGATCTCCTCAAACGCCATGCTGTGGCTGGCCTTGACCAGTACGCAATCGCCGGGGCGAACCACGTCCCCCAGGGCGTCAAGCAGCCGCGTCTTGTCCTCGTAGTACAGCACCTCGCCGCCTTCCGCCTTCGCGCCCTCGGCGATGGCCCTGGACAGCGGGCCGCAGCCCACCACCAGGTCGACACCGGCCCTCGCCGCGTAGGCACCGACCCCGCGGTGCAGCGCTTCAGATCGGGGGCCCAGCTCCAGCATGTCGCCCAGAATGCATACCCGGCGCGCGCCATGCAGCCGCATCAGGGAATCCACCGCGGCCTGGCAGGAGTTGGGGTTGGCGTTGTAGCAGTCGCTGACGACGGTCATGCCATTCGCATGAATCACCCGAGCCCTGTCCCCCACCGTCTCATAGCCGGCTATGCCCCGGGCAATCTCCTCGCCGGTCAGGCCCAGCTCAAGGCCCACGGCGGCGGCAGCCAGCGCGGCGCAAGTCAGGTGGCTGCCAAAGGCGGGAATGGACACCTCGAACGCGCCGCCGGAATGGCGGACGGTCATGCGCATGCCGTCCTCGCCCAGGTTGCGCACGTCCTCGCCCCGAACGTCGCCGTCCTCACTCCGGCCGTAGGTGACGCGGCGCATGTTCGGGCGGCATTCCCGCTGGATGGGGCCGTCGCCGTTGAGCACCGCCAGGCCGTTCCCGTCCATGCCCTCGAAGATCTCGCCCTTGGCGCGCATCACTCCCTGGCGATCTCCAAGGAACTCCAGGTGGGCGTCGCCGATCACGCTGAACACGGCAATGGTGGGCCGCACCATGTTCGTCAGGCGGCGCATCTCGCCGAAGTCGCTGATACCCATTTCCACCACGGACACCTGGTGTTCGTCGTCCAGCCGCATCAGCGTCCACGGCACGCCCAGCTCGTTATTCAGGTTCTTCTGGGTCTTGTGGGTATTGTAGCGCTGGCTGAGCACGGCGGCGATCATTTCCTTGGTGGTGGTCTTGCCCACGCTGCCAGTGATGCCGATTACAGGGATATCGAACCGCCCGCGATGCCAGGCCGCCAACGCACCGGTGGCCCGGAAGGTGGAATCCACCACGATGGCGGGACGCTCGTTCGGCGCGGGCGCCCGTTCGGAAAGGCAGCCCGCCGCCCCGGCGGCCATACAGCCGGCCATGAAGTCGTGGCCGTCCACGCGGGTGCCCTTCAGGGCGATGAACAGCGTCCCCGGCCCGGCCGTGCGGCTGTCGCTGGTAACGCGCCGGATCACGGCGTCCAGCTGCGCCTCGTCCCCGTAATAGCAGCCGCCCACCGCCTTCAATGCGTCGCGCAGGGTAAAGGGCTTCATCAGGCGTTGGCACCTCCCATGGCTTCGTCAACGATGATCTGACACAGGGTGTTGTAGTCGATGCCCGCGGCAGCGGCCTCCTGGGGCACCAGGCTGGTGGGCGGCATGCCCGGCAGCGTGTTGATCTCCAGGAAGTAGATCTCCCCCGCCTCGGTGAGTATGAAGTCGGTGCGGGAATAGGTGTGCAGCTCCAGCAGCTTGTGGACCTTCAGCGCCGTGGCCCCCAGCATCTGCTCGATCTCGGGTTCCACGGGCGCGGGACAAATCTCCACCGCCGCACCAGCCTGGTACTTGTTCTTGTAGTCATAAAAGCCTTCCTTGGGGATGATCTCGATGGAGGGCAGCGCCCGGTTCCTCAGCACGCCCACTTGGACCTCCCGCCCATGGACGTACTGTTCCACGATCACCCTGCCCAGGCCCGCGTTCTCCCGCAGGGCTGTTTCCAGCTCCTGGCGGCTGTGGGCGATGGTCACGCCAATGCTGGAGCCGCTGTCCACGGGCTTGACCACGCAGGGCAGCTGCAGCTCGCCGCACAGCGCCCCGATCTGGCTGTCCTTGTAGTACAGCACCCGCCACTGGGGCGTCTTTACGCCCGCCGCCTTCACCAGCTGCTTGGTCAGGTCCTTGTCCATGGCGATGGCGCTGCCCAGGTAACCGCTGCCCGTATAGGGCACGCCCATCAGGTCCAGCGCGGCCTGTATGCGGCCATCCTCGCCGCAGGCGCCGTGCAGGGCCAGGAACACCACGTCCGCCAGGGCGCACAGCTCGAACACGCCCTTGCCCACCTTGCTGGGGCTGGCCCACTTGCGGGACCTGCGCACGGCCTCCAGGTCGGGGGCCTGTTCGGCAACCCTGGCCTCCTTCAACGCAGGCAGGTTCTCGAAAAGCCGGGCGAGCTCGCCGTCATAGTCCTCCAGTCCGTAGAACATGTCCACCATCACGGCCCGGTGGCCCAGCTTGCGCAGCGCGCCGCAGATCAGCGTGCCGCTGGATATGGAAACATTGCGCTCCATGCTCAGGCCGCCGCAAAGCACCACGATATTCATAGGCGATTCGCCTCCGATTTTGCATTAATATATGGATTATATCATAAAAGCCCCCGCACATCAGCCTGTTTTCTGAAAAGGCGCTATATTTAACAGTATGACGGGACAGGGCGATTCGTGCAGGGCAGTTAAGCGGGATTTACCATTTGATTTCTTAACGTATTTATGCTATGATATGTGGGTCTAAAGGAAGGTGATAAACTATGTCAGGCGCGATTCGCAGCTGCGCGGGCGGCGTCGTGTTCTACGGCGACGAGGTATTCCTGCTGATGAGCGACCGCGGCGAGTGGGTGATGCCCAAGGGCGTCATTCGCAACTGCAACCGTTCCAACGACGTGGCACTCTGGCGCGTGGAGGATGAAGCCGGCATACACGCCGAGATCATCGGCATCGCCGGTAATACGCGGTATGACTTCTTCTCCGAGGGCCGGGGCAGGGAGATCAGCAACCGGATACAGTGGTTCGTGATGCGCGCCTTCGACCGGACGTTCCACGTCTCCTACGACCAGGGCTTCCTGAACGGCAACTACTACCCGGTGGAAAAGGCCCGCGAAATGCTCACCTACGACGGAGACAGGCCGATCCTGGACAACGCCTGGGAAATCTACCAGGAAAACCGGAAGCGGGCCGAATAGAACCTCAGTACGTATATTTATTCAGACCCTTTGCTTCGAAAGCGTGACAATGGCACCCAGCCACGTCATGCTGCACGAAGCGAAGGGCTTTTATATTCAACGTCAGCTGTGTCAATCAAATACTGATTTATCTCCCCTTCTGCCCGATTTCACCTGATCCCGTTCAGGCTCGGAAGTCACGCCTGTTCTCCTTTCAGGTTGCGCATCCTGTCCCGAATCGATTTTTCGAAAGCCTCATCCGTCAGGCTTGGGTCGCGTGTAGTCCGCCACAGGTCGCAGGGCGCGTCCGGGCAATCCCCGCAGGTGGCCAGTCGGCGCTTGCCCGAGCAGCACGCATAGATCGGGCAGGCCTTCCCCGCAGGCGCGTGAAACACCCTGCCGCAGCTCTCATTGCAGCCGGCGCATGGGTTGCCCCGCAGGCCGCATGCCGCGCACTCCGTGCCGCAGACGCTCAGGCCAAGGATTTCCCGCTGCTTTTTCTTGCTGAAGCCCTTCAAAACCAGATCGTAGGATTTGTCCAGCAGCGCCTTCAGCAATTCGTCCGGCACCTGTCCGTCGGGCATGACCGAATTCCAACAGCGCTTGTCCGAGTAGTAGCCGGGGATGACGTCGGCATACTGGCCCCGCAGGAACTCGCCCTCCGCTGGCTCCAGCTTCAGGTTGATGTAGACAGGCTTGTCATCGTCACCCAGCAGGATCGCCGCGAACATCCTGTCCCCGATCTTGTAGCGTATCCAGTTCCATTCCGGTTGGAGATCTTTCGTCACCGCCCGCTTGGAGAGCAGGTATCCGTCCATCCAGTCATAGCGCATCGTATCAACTTCCCCCATGTGCGTGTCAATAATAAACGTATCTGTTCAGACGAATAACTTCTG
>JAZSAA010000087.1:0-3170 GCA_045601625.1 Clostridia bacterium
CTGGTTGATGAAGATGACCACGGCGTTGGTCTTGGAGATGACGCCGGTCAGCTTGCGCAGCGCCTGGCTCATCAGCCGCGCCTGCAGGCCCACGTGGCTGTCGCCCATGTCGCCCTCGATCTCGGCCTTGGGCACCAGCGCCGCCACGCTGTCCACCACCACGATGTCGATGGCCCCAGAGCGCACCAGCGCCTCGCAAATGTCCAGCGCCTGCTCGCCGTTGTCCGGCTGGGAGACGTACAGCTCGTTGATGTCCACGCCCAGCTTCGAGGCGTACACCGGGTCCAGCGCGTGTTCGGCGTCGATGAACGCCGCGGTGCCGCCGGCCTTCTGGGCCTGGGCCACGCAGTGCAGCGCCACAGTGGTCTTGCCCGAGCTCTCGGGCCCGTAGATCTCCACGATGCGCCCCTTGGGCAGGCCGCCCACGCCCAGGGCGAAGTCCAGCTGCAGGCTGCCGGTGGGGATGACCTCCACCTGGGTCGCGCTGGCGCTGCCCAGCTTCATCACCGAGCCCTTGCCAAAGTCCTTCTCGATCTTGCCCAGCGCCACCTCCAGCGCCTTCTTCCTGTCGTCCCCGAACTGCCGGGTCGCGGGCTTCTTCTCAGCCTTCTTCTCCGCTGCCATCGCCAAATCCTCCAAACCTGTATTCTCACGGGTCTCGCTCCCGTCGCTTTTGTGGGTTCATTATAACACAACAAAACGCCTATTGGAATCGAACATATGTTTATTTTTTGATGGCGTGGGTGGAAATTGGGACTTGATGCGCGGAATCTGAGTATTTAGTGGTTAGTATTTAGTGGCGGTACAAGCGGGGCGGTTTTCAAATTTTCAATTTGAAAATCCGCGGTTTCGGTCTTCGGCCGAAACTGACTTGCCCGAATTGGAAATTCGGTCAAGTCACCAGCCCTGACGGATTTGTTTGATTATAAGGAAACGGCAGAGGCTTCAACGTTTCTTGATCCCTTGAATCAAAAGAAATCCGTTAGGATTTCCTCCTCCGCTAACCACTAAATACTAAATACCAACCACTGAAATTCTGATTTGTCGCCCCGCGGCAAATCAGAATTTACCCATCCACCTCCGGCAGCCCGGCCACGCTGGTCAGCAGGGACAGGATCCCCGCGAGGACGCTGGAGGACAGCACCAGCTTCCAGTTCACGTCCCCCATGGCGGCGGACGTGCCGATGGTCGCCGCGGCGGTCTGGGCCACCGTCTTGATGGCGCGGATGCCCGCGGCCTTGAACCACTTGCCCCAATCTCTCATATCTGTCTCCTTTCCGGCGCTCATGCGCCCCGGGTCAGTATGGCGATGCCCGCGCCGACGGCGGCCATCACCACGGCCTTGACGATCTCCCAGGTGATTTTCCGCCATTTGTCGGCGGGCTCGCGCTCCAGCTCGGCCACGCGCTTGCCCACGTCCTGGACGGAGGTCTTGACCTCGCCGATGCCGCTGGCCAGGTTGTTCACCGCGTTGGTCAGGTTGGCGAGCTGGATCTGGGTCTGCTGGAGCTTCTCGATCTTTTCGTCGTGTTCGTGCAGCCTTCGGTTGTAGCTCGAGTGCTCCTGCTCGTTGGCCCGCAGCGCGCCAACGATCTCGGCATACTGTTCATCGTTCATTTCTAATCACCGTCTTTACTACATGTATCGCCAGCGCGGCCAGCAGCAGCGATACCGCGAGGCGCTTCCACGGGATCGCCGCCAGCCGGCACAGCAGCAGGTCGGCACGGGCTACGGCAGTTTGGATTTGTCGCGTGATGTCCATGGTGCATGACCACGGCTCCTTTGTATGGTGGGGGGAAATGGCGGCCCAGGGGCCGCCGCTACAAGGGACTGCGGCGTCGGTACGATTACGGGCCCTCGGACGTGATGTCCACGCCCGGGCGGTTGTAGTCGATGAAGTACGGGTCAAACCCCTCAAACCCTGCCCACCTCCGCATGGCCAGCAGGACAAAGACACGCGCCGCGGTCAGCAGGACCAGGGCGGCGGCGGTGCGCAGAGCGCGCTTCACTGGATCAGCCGGGCGTATTTCGAGGATACCCAGCCGTTGGAGTTGTCGAAGATGATCAGGTACCAGTCCCGGCCGTCCACGGCCTCGGTGACGCCCCGGTAGATCAGGATGTCGCCCTCGTGCACCGTGCCGATGTCCCGGCTGGACGTGCCCGGGGCGCTGCGGACGTTGACGCTGCCCCCGGTGATCTGCACGTGGCCGCAGGTGGCGGCCAGCAGCGCGGCCTCGGTGGCCTGGTCGTAGATGCCGGTCTGCTTCAGCTTCGCGGACTTCTGGAAGGCCTTCACGGCGTCCTCGGTCTCCCTGCCGAAGTCGCCGTCCGCGCCGTATTCCGGCAGGCAATCCGGCTTCCACTTCAGCAGCAGCGCCTGCAGGGCCTTCACCTCCGGGCCCTCGTCGCCACGCTTCAGGTCGCCGGTGATGGGCGCGTCGTCCTTCCCCGCCTTGCTCCCGTTGCTCAGCACCACCACGGTGTGCCCCTGGGTGCGGGTGACCAGGATGTCGCCCCGCCGCAGGTACTTGTCGCTGTCGGTGTACTTCGCCCCTTTCAGCTCCGTGAAGGCTCCGCTGTCCAGCAGGGCGGCGGGCTCGGTGGGGGTGCGGAAGTTGGGCAGCTTCACCCCGGCGTAGGCGCAGCACACCCGCACCAGCGCCGAGCAGTCCGTCTCGCAGTTCTCCCTGACCTTGTTGCAGTTGAAGCCCAGGGGCTTCGACACGTCGTACAGCGTCAGCCGCTGGCCCTGGTCGTAGCCGATGTGGCTGTTGTCGCAGGCCCACTGCATGTCCTGGGCGATTTTCTCCGCCACGGCGGGGTCCTTCGCCCGGAACACCCGCCAGCCCTTGGCGTGCTTGTACCACGACTGGGTGGAGACCTCCTTGCCGGTCTGGTCCCCGGCCCTGCCGCCCTTGGCCCTGCCGTTCTCGTCGATGCGCGCGCTGCCGATCTTCACTGACATCTGAATCACTCCTTTACGGCCATACTATTCCCGGTCCCCGCCGGCGCGTTCGCCGCGGTTGAATGCGAACCGACCCCGCCGGGGTCGGCTTCACGCTCAGTTGTCCAGCCGTCGCCATGTAATGGATGAAAGTACGGTCGAATTGCCCGCCATATACGCGGAATAGGTATGCTCATGCCCTATGAACAGGGCCGTCCTGTTGTAT
>JAZSAA010000088.1:0-5174 GCA_045601625.1 Clostridia bacterium
GCGCCGAGAAGCTGCTGGCGACGAAGTGACGGCCAAAGGACTGCCTTAGTCTATACGAGAAATATACAGCTGCAGGGGCGGCGCAACGCCGCCCCTGCAGCTGTTTTACGAAGCGGTATTCTCCCGGCGGTTCTATCGGAACCATTCCCCGGGCAGGTATGCCCGCTGGTTTTCCAGCATGTCGTCGAACAGCCGCTGGCCCTCAGTCACCGGCACGGCGGCCATCTGGGGGTCGTTCATGAAGGTGGTGAAGCCCAGCTACCGGTGGCAGGTCAGCGCGGCGGTGAGGGCGTCCTCCTGGTTGTAGACGTGCCGCGCCACCAGGGGGAGGATGCCCGCGGGCAGGGGACCGGCGAACACCGGCTCCACGCGGTCCCGCCCGAACAGGGCGTTGGTCTCCACCACGCTGCCCAGGGGCAGGTTGGGGATCTGGCCCCGGTTGGGCAGATTGACGTTGCTGACCAGGTCGCCCAGCCCCAGCACGGCCTTGAGCAGCAGGTGCCCCTCCTCGCCGGAGGGCTTCAGGGTGATGTCCTCCGCGCCGCTGACCAGCGCGTCCGAGCGCCTCAGCCGGTCGCCCAGGTCCTTCACGCGCCAGTCCACGCTCGTCAGCTGGAACTTCCAGCCGCGCACGTCCTCCGGGCTGCGGGTGTACCAGGGGGCGGTGAACTCCGCCAGGTGCCGGTCGCCGGCGGCAGCGATGGCTCCGTAGCGGCGGAACAGGTCGAACTTCACTCGATGGGCGCACCTGAAATGGTTGTTCATCCAGTTGTCGTCCCCGCCGTCGTCGAAGCCGCTTTCATAATACCTGTCTGCGAAGGCCGCGTACAGCGGCAACAGGTCGATGTCCCCATAGCTGGCCCGGGTCAGCCAGGTGAAGTGGTTGATACCGGTGACGGTGGTGGACAGCGCCTGCCGGGTCGCGCCGGGGATGCCGTACTCCCGCTCCAGCATGTCGCAGAGCAGCTTCTGGGTGCCGAACACCTCGTGGCAGCATCCGAAGGCCTTGATCTGCGGGAACACGTGGTACAGCGTGCGCACGCACAGGCTCATCGGGTTGGTGTAGTTGATGACCCAGGCGTCGGGGGCGTATTGGCGGATGGCCTCGGCGATCTCCACGAACATGGGGATCGTGCGCATGGCCCGCATGAAGCCGCCCGGCCCCACCGTGTCGCCCACGGGCTGCCAGACGCCCACCCGCTCGGGCAGGTGCACGTCCGAACGCATCTCTTCAAAGGTGCCGGGGAGGATGGAGATGACGACGAAATCCGCGTCCCTCAGCGCGTCCGCCAGGGTATCGGCCACCTCGTACTGCCAGCGGGAGGCGGCGTCCGGATGAGCGCTGACGCGGCTGCCGATGCGCTGGTTGCGCACCGCGGCGGGACGGTCGATGTCGTAGAGGCTGACGGTGCCGCACATATCCCCGTCCATGGCCAGGTCTGTCATAAAGCCCCAGGCCCAGCCCCTGGAACCGCCGCCGATGTAGGCGATGCGCAGCTCCTGCGTTCGCTTGCGTAAGTCCTTCATGTCGTTGCCCTCCCGTAGGTGATGCTCCAATTCTATCACGCCCGCGCGCCGTTGGCAAGCGGCAGGCCGGTGCATCCAATGATCAGCGTACAACAAAATTTGATAAATACCGCCATTTTCACTGGACAGGAAGCCGACAGACCTGATATAATGTATGTCATGGTTCAATTGCCAAATCAATCACCCGGCTGGCAAAGGAAGTGTTTTACGCCCATGTATTCCGAGCAGTGGCTTTCACGCTACCCTTTCTTCAGGACGGCGTTTGAAAAGGACAGGATCAGCTACGTGCTGGACCCGCTGACGGGCCTCGTTTCCCGCCAGTACATCCTCGGCTTTGTGCGTTCGCTGATCGATGCGGGGACGCCCTTCACCTTTGGCATGCTGGATCTGGACAACTTCAAATTCATCAACGACACCTACGGCCACCACGTGGGCGACGGCGTCCTGATGAGCGTGGCCGACGGGCTGGCCGGGTTCCTGGGCGACTGCGGCGTCGCCGGGCGCTTCGGCGGCGACGAGCTGCTTTGGATCAACCTGCGGGACCGGGAATACGACGCCAAGAAGACATTCCTGAGCGATTTGTATAGCAGCGGGAAGGTGCTGCGCAGGAACGTGCACCTGAAGGATTGCAATCCCTTCATCACGGGCACCATCGGCTGCGCCACTTATCCGGACGACGCGACGGATTACGACGGCCTGTTCGCCATGATCGACAAGACCCTCTATCGCGGCAAGCGCAAGGGCCGGAACTGCTATATTATATATGTAAAGGAAAAGCACGCGGACATCCAGATCCGGCAGATCGCGCGCCGGGGCGTCTACACCTCGATGCGCAACCTGGTGCGCATGTTTGAAATGGTGCCGGGGCTGATAAACAAGCTGCACTCCGTGGCGCCGGTGATGATCGACGAGCTGAAGGTATCGGATCTGTACTGGGTCGATGCGCAAAGGGTCATTCGGAGCATCCGCGTGCAGGGCGTCCGGGAGGACGTGGGGGACATCGACCGCCTGATGAGCGACGAGCTGTTCGCCGCCAACGACCTGACGATCGTCCAGGCGCGCTGCCCCCGGTTTTACGGCGTGCTCAGCCGCTGGGAGGTGGAGTCGCTGATGGTGGTGCGCATCGGCATGGACAACGCGCCTACGGACGGCTACCTGGTCTGCGCCGAGCCCCGCAACCGCCGCCTGTGGCAGGAGGACGAGTGCGCCCTCATGTTCTTCCTGGCGAAGCTGATCGCCGCGCGCATACGTATCGACGGCGAGGCGTTCCTGGGCGAGGCTCCGTGACCGGATCGCCTGACATCAAACTTTATATCGAGTTTATCCTATTAATTAGATTGACATAATTTGGGGTTAATGTTATAATCTGGATTGTGCAAGGTGTCAATTTCGTGGCGCGTTTGTAATGAATACTGGACGCTGCCGACGGCCGGCTGGAGGTGGGCGGTTGCAAAGACGCAGAACAGTCGCGCAGTACCGGGCGGTGGACCTGGCGATGTTCGCGCTGATGCTGGCGGTGTTCGAGACGCTGGTCGTCACCGCCGCCCGGCGCTGGTTTCCGAACGAGCCCTATACCGTGTCCGTGACCCCGGCCATCACGACCATCGTGATGATGCGCTGGGGGCCCTGGGCGGGCCTGCACGCGGCGCTGGGCGGCGCGGTATACTGCCTGGCCTGCGGCGCGGGCTGGACGCACTACGTCATCTATGGCGCGGGCAACCTGCTGTCCCTGGCGGCGCTGGGATACATCCGGGCCGCCACACCCGAGGGCATACGCGAAAGCACGTCAAAATCCCTGCTCCTGGCGCTGGCCGTGACGCTGCTGATGCAGCTGGGCCGGGCGCTGCTTGCCGTCGTTTTGGGCTATCCCGCGGCGGCGGCGACGGGCTTCTTTACCACCGATGTGATCACGCTGCTGTTCACGCTGGTGCTGATCTGGATCGTCCGCCGTCTGGACGGCGTATTTGAGGAACAAAACCACTACCTGCTCAGGCTGAGGCAGCAGGAGAAAGAGGAAAGAGGAGGATTCTGATGAGAGACAAGGGATCGGATTTCCTGATTTTCGATCAGGCCAGCGGCACTTATCGGGAAAACCCCGAACAGTTGGTGCGCGACGACGTGGAAAAGCACTACTGGCTGCACGTGGGGCGCACGATCCTGAAGGACTGGCGCCTCTATGTGATGCTGCTGCCCACCCTGCTGGTCTTCCTGTTCTGGCGCTACCTGCCCATGTACGAGCTGCTGGGCGCGTTCAAGGTCAGCGACCAGGTCAAGCCTGTGGCCGACCAGTATTTCGCGGGCTTCTCCTATTTCAAGACCCTGCTGGTGGGGGGCGGCACCGGCGGCCTGTCGGTGGAATTCTGGCGGGCGCTGCGCAACACCTTCCTGCTCAGCTTCTACGGCCTGTGCTTCGGCTTCCCGATGCCCATCATACTGGCCCTGTTCTTCAATGAGATCCGCTCCAACATCGCCCGGAGCGTCTACCAGGTGCTCACTTACCTGCCGAAGTTCATGTCCACCGTCGTCATGACCTCGCTGGTGATGATGCTGGTGAAGCAGGGCTCGCTGACCAGCGGCGCGGGCATCGTCAGCCAGTTCCTGGCGAAGCTGGGCCTGATCTCCCGGGAGACGGCCAACGCGGGCCTGCTGAACAACCCCGGCTTCTTCCGGGGCATCTACCAGATCAGCGGCATCTGGGAGACCGCCGGCTACGACAGCATCGTTTTCTTCGCGGCGATCATCGCCATATCGCCCACCAGCTACGAGGCGGCGCAGATCGACGGCGCGGGCAAGATGGCCCAGATGCGCTACGTGGTGCTGCCCAGCATACTTTCCACCATCGTCATCATGTTGATCATGCGCATCGGCTCGCTGCTGAACATCGGCTACGAAAAGGTGCTGCTGCTGTACAACAACAACACCTACGTGACCGCCGACGTGGTCTCCACCTTCGCCCAGCGCTACGGCCTGGCGGGGGCCCAGAAGGGCATCGCCTCCGCGGCGGAGATGATGAACAACGTGGTGGGCATGCTGCTGGTCATCGGCGCGAACACCGTGGCCCGCAAGGCGTCCAACGTGTCGCTGTACTAAGGGGGGCTTAAAATGAAAAGAAAACTCGAAGTCTCCGAGCTGATCTTCAAGATCGTCAGCTATACGCTCCTGACCGTGTTCGCCCTGGGGTGCCTGTACCCGTTCCTGTACGCGGTGTCGGCCTCCATCAGCGGACGCCACGCCGTGGACTACGGCGAGGTGGTGCTGTTCCCCAAGGACATCCAGTTTGACGCCTTCCGCCGGATGTTCAACGACAACATGTTCTGGAATTCCTATTCCAACACCCTGTTCCTGACCGTCTACGGCACGCTGTGGGCCCTGGGCGTGGCCATACTGGGCGCCTACGCCCTGTCCAAGAAGCGGCTGCTGTTCCGCAAGTTCTTCAACTTCTACCTGGTGTTCACCATGTGGTTCGCCGCGGGCATCGTGCCCCAGTACCTGAACTACCTGGCCACCAAGAAGGTTTTCAACTCCGTGGGCATCATGGACGACAAGTGGCTTGTGGTCATCGCCATGGGCATGGCGGCGATGAACATCATACTGCTGCGCAACGCCTTTGAAAACGTGCCCAGCGAGATCGAGGAGGCCGCCATCGT
>JAZSAA010000089.1:0-2433 GCA_045601625.1 Clostridia bacterium
GTCTATGACCCGGCGGCGGAGCTGGGCGACGCCGTGCGCGCAGGGGCGGCGGGGGAGGTGGCCTCCGCCCTGTGGGACGAGCGTGTGTGCCTGGGCCCGGCGGTTCGCGGGGAGATCGCCGCGCCGGAGGCCGGGGAGGTCACGGACGAATATCCCTACATCAGCAAAAACGAAAGCGCGATCAGCCTGCTGAAGGCCCGTGTGCAGGAGCTCTCCGACACCGCTGTGGCCGGCACGACGATCCTGTACGCCTCCGGGGCCTCGGCCACCGACCCGCCCGCGGAGGGCTGGAGCACGACGCCGCCGGAACACGTGGACGGGAGGTACGTCTGGCAGAAGGTCGTGACGCTCTACGCGGACGGCAGGAGCGAGACCTCGGCGGCGGTGAACATCTCCGGCGCGGACGGCGCGGACGCCACGGTGCTGCGCATCGACAGCAGCCGGGGCACCGTGTTCAAGAATAACCAGGTCTCCACGGTGCTCTCCGTGGCGATCTACCACGGCCCGGACCGCGTCACCGACACGGCGGGGCTTGCGCGGGTGTTCGGGCCGGGCGCGTACCTCCAGTGGAGCTGGCAGCGCATGGGCGAGGACCGCTACGGCGTCATCTCGTCGGACGACAGCCGGATCGGCGACGGCGGGTTCACCTTCACCCTGTCGCCGGCGGACGTGGACACGAAGGTGACATTCATGTGCGAACTCATTGTGAACTGATAAGGGAGGAGAGAACAATATGGCCATCAAGTCCAGCGACCAGATCAGCATCGTCGACATTACCGACGCCTATTCCGTAATCCTGACCAACGATTCCTACACCTTCCCCGGCACCGTCAACGCGGCCAAGGCGGGCAGCTGCACCACCCAGATCATCGCCATGCGCGGCGCGGAGCAGGTGGCGGCGTCGGTAAACCTGAACAGCGTGACCAAGCCCACGGGCATCACCGTCACCAAGGACAGCGACGCCACGTCTCCCACGCTGACCATCACGGCCAGCACGTCCTTCACCACGGCGGGCGTGGTGAAGATTCCCGTGGTGGTGGACGGGGACATCACCATCAACAAGGAATTCTCCGTGGCCATCGCCTTCACCGGCCAGACCGGCCAGACCGGCCCCCAGGGGCCCCAGGGCGAGACCGGCGCCACCGGCAACGGCGTGGCCAGCGTGGCGATCACCTACCAGGCCGGCTCCAGCAACACCACGCCGCCCACCGGCACCTGGTCCAACACGCCGCCCACGGTGTCGGAGGGACAGTACCTGTGGACGAAGATCGTGTTCACCTACACCGACGCGACCACGTCGGACCCGCTGTATTCGGTGGCGAAGCAGGGCGTCAGCGGCTCCAGCGCCCAGTGGTACACCGGCACCGGCATCACCGGCACCAGCACCACGCCCACCTCCTTCAGCGGCTCCGGCGTTTCCAGCGCGAAGGTGGGCGACATGTACCTGAACACCAGCACCTACAACACCTATCGCTGTACCGTGGGCGGCGCGCCGGCGGCGGCCAAGTGGGTGTACGTCAACAACATCAAGGGGCAAAAGGGCGACCAGGGCGTCGCGGCCATCTCCATCGCCATCTCCTCCTCCAACGGCACCATCTTCAAGAACAGCGCCATCGAGACCGTGCTGATGGCCCACGTGTACCAGGGCGGCGTGGAGGTCACCGGCGCGGCGCTGACGGCGCTGGGGACGATCAAGTGGTACAAGGACGGCAGCGGCACCGCCGCGGCCACGGGCCAGACCCTGACGATCTCGGCGGGCGACGTGACCAATAAGGCGACCTATATCGCGCAGCTGGAGGGATAAGCATGGCCATCAAGGCATCTGCGGCGATCACCCTGTCCAGCGTTGTGGATGTCTGGTCCACGACGCGGTATTACCTGCTGCAATCCTCCACCCAGGCCGCCCCCGCCAAGCCCACGACGAATCCGCCGACGGGGGGCTGGAACGACACGGAGCCGACCTATACCTCCGGCTCGACCAACACGCTGTACTTCACCGACCTGACCGTGTTCTCGGACGGCAGCTGGGCCTATTCCATGGTGTCGGTATCCTCGGCCTACGAGGCGGCGAAGGCGGCCTGGAACAAGGCCCAGGCCGCCCAGAACGCGGTGAGCGCGCTGGACAACAGCCTGACCCAGCAGGAGATCTTCAACCGCCTGACCGACAACGGCGCGGCCCAGGGGCTGGTGCTGTACAATGGACAGCTGTATGTGAATGCCAGCTATATCAATGCGGGCCGGATGAACGTCGGTCGCATCGACTTCAACGAGCCGGAAAGCTATTACGACGTCCCGGACGAGAACGACCCGGATTCACTGCTGAGCGGGCAGACGGTGGCGGACGGCTGGATTGTCAACACCTCCGGCAGCGGGAACATAACGGTCTTTTCCTGCGGGTTCGCCATTCCCTTGCGGGGAAAGACGATCACCGTG
>JAZSAA010000090.1:0-4509 GCA_045601625.1 Clostridia bacterium
ATTTGTTTGATTATAAGGAAACGGTAGAGGCTTCAACGTTTCTTGATCCCTTGAATCAAAAGAAATCCGCAAGGATTTCCTCCTCCACTAACCACTAAATGCTAAATACTAAATACTGAATTCTGATTTGTCGCCCCGCGACAATTCATAATTTGCCCTTCCCCCCTACATATCCAATGTTAGTATACCTTTTTACTCCCCGATTTACAAGAAAAACTGTCCAAAACCCCATCCATGTGCTATAATATTAAACGGGAAGTCGCAATTCCGCCGGGATTGAACCCGGTCGACAAGCCTCCCCTGGAAGGGGAGGTGGCCCCGAAGGGGCTGGAGGGGTTCCAGAATAAAACCGGGAGGTATCGCCATGATCGCGGGCATCGGGCTGGACCTGTGCGAAATCGAGCGGATGAAGCGGGCCATCGAACGGCCCCACTTTGTGGACCGGGTGTTCACCGCCGCCGAGGCCGGGCGCATCCGCGCCGCGTCGGACATCCGCCGGGGGGAGATCGCCGCGGGGCTGTTCGCCGCCAAGGGGGCCGTGTCGAAGGCCCTGGGCACGGGCCTCGTCGGCATCAGCCTATCCGACATCGAAATCACCCCCGACGCCAACGGCCGCCCCCGCTGCGTCCTGTCCGGCAAGGCCCGCGACCGCGCCCGCGCCCTCTGCGGCGAAAGCTACGCCGCCTGGGTGTCCATCACCCACGAACACGGCATGGCCGCCGCCACGGCGATACTGGAATTTGAGTATTTAGTATTTAGTGGTTAGTATTTAGTGGTAGTGCAAATCCCTACGGGATTTGTTTGATTATAAGGAAACGGTAGAGGCTTCAACGTTTCTTGATCCCTTGAATCAAAAGAAATCCGTTAGGATTTCCTCCTCCACTAACCACTAAATGCTAAATACTAAATACTGAATTATGATTTGTCGCTCCCCGACAAATCAGAATTTGCAAGGTAATCAATGCTGCACAGACAGGTGGACGAACGATGAAGCATCCGTATTTGAAGCTCGCGGGCGCGTTGATACTGATCTGCGCCCTCCTTTTCGGCTATTATCGGCTGGTCACGTCCCGCATCAATGTGCGGAACGCGGCGTCGGTTGCGCGCCTGGGCGCGGACAGGCTGGATTCGATCGTCGAGGCGATGGCGGACATCGAGGCCGAACGGGAGAAGCGCCTGAGCGCCGTATCCGATCGGCTGCTCGCGTCGGCGAAGCTGGAGGCCGCCATGCTGCGGCTGTCGCCGGCGTACGGGAAGCATGCCGTCCGGGAGGACGGCATGATGGTTCAGGTGAAGGGCGGGGACGTGCGCTACCCGGCGGGCAGCGACGTGCGCTTCGAGGATTATGGCGATCTCTTCACGGACGCCGGGAAGGCCGTCATCGGCACGGTCGTGAGTGAAGCCGACGGCGGGATGATGCCGGCCCTGATCTGCGCCAGCCCCGTCAGGGACGACGCCTATTATGTGGCGTGGGTGGACGGGAGCGACGACGCGGGCCTGTTTTCCTCAAACGCCGCGGAGCAGATGGAGTTGAAGCGATCCGTCGAGATTTCCCACCGCGGCTATTACCTGGATATTGCCGACACGGGGGAACAGCTGGTTTTCAACTACAAATCGTATATCTTTGAAGACCGTGAAACCCCCGGGTCGCTGGGCTTCACCCGCGAGGTGCTTGAAGCCAGGCCGGCCAGGCTGGAAATCGACGGCAAGGGCTACGGCTGCGCCTGGAAGACCCTCCGGGAGGGGGAGGAGACCGGCGTATTCCTGACGGAGCTCTCAAACCCCACCTTCCAGACGGAAAGCCAGGCCGCCATCATCGCCGCGGTCGCCGGCATACTGCTGGCCTGCGTCGCGGCATGGCTGCTGGCCACGCAGCGCTTTGTGGTGGAGAAGATACTGACCAAGCCGATGCAGGTCCGCTACAAGCCGTCGAAGGTGCGCTGGATGACCCTGGTGCTGGGCATGGTCGGCGTCGTGACGGTCCTTTTGACGACGTGCGTGGTCCACACCATCGGCAATTTCTTCGTGCGTTCGGTGGAGGGTTATGTTTCGATGGCGGTGCTTGAAAGCCGTCTGGAGCAGGACGAGGACAACCGCGCCTCGAACGCCCGGGCGGACGAGGCGTGGCGGCTGGCCTGCGGGCGGCATATGGCCGAGGCCATCGGGGCGGACCCCGAACTGGCCGCCGCGGCGCCCCTCGCCGAATTCAGCGACGCCATCGGCGCGAATTACATCATGCTGTTCGACGGGGACGGCAACGAGTCCGCGTGCAGCGCCCGGTATACCGGCTTTGCGCTGGGCGAGAAGGAGGAGGATTCCACCACCGATTTCAGGCGGCTGCTGCTGGGGGTGCCGGAGCTGGTCCACGCCCCGGCGGTGGACGAGCGCACCGGCCTGAACACCCGTATGGTGGGCGTCGGGTGCCCGATGCCCGACGGGCGCTACGGCGCGCTGATCCTCGCCTTCAATGCGGACGGGCAGGACGAATCGACCCGCGTCAACGCGCTGTTCCATTACCAGACGCCGCCGGAGCTGGTCGCGCTGGCCTTTGACCGGGAGAGCAAGACCGTCAGGTACGCCAGCGAGCCGCTGTACGTCGGCAGCCCCATCGACGCCTTTGGCATCCCCGAGGACCACTTCGCGGTTTCGTATATGGATTCGATCCAGATCATGGGACGCCGCTGCTATGGCTTATCCGCCGAGTGGAACGACCTGGTCCTCTACATGGTCGACACCGCGGGCAAGTCCATTCGGGGCACGGCGGTCCTCGGCCTCCAGGCCGCCGCCGGCTTCGCGGCGATCTACCTGGTGCTGGCCCTCTGCCTGCTGCTGGGCTATACCAACAGGCGGTATAAATATTACTCGGTCATCGGCGATGAGTTCGACACCCGCGCGACGGAGACGGTGCTGCCCAACGGAAGGGTCAAGCGCAGCGTCGATCCCTCCCGCCGCTGGGCCTTCAGCTTTACGGCCCTGCGGAACATGCTGCCGGAGCAGGTGGCCAGGAGCGTGTTCGGCCTGTGCGTCAGCCTGTGCATCGTCTGGGCGGGCGTCGACCTGATGGTCCGGCGGATCAATTCCAACGGCGTCGTCGCCTTCATCGTCAGCGGCGAGTGGGCCCGCGGGTTCAACCTGTTCGCGGTGGTGGCGATACTGATGCTGGCGCTGGCCATTGTGTTCGGGCTGATGCTGGTAAAGCTGGCGCTGAAGCTGACCTCGATGGCCATGGACACCAAGGGGGAGACGATCTGCCGCCTGGCTTACAACCTGCTGGAGTACGTGGCGGTGCTGCTGCTGCTGTTCTACAGCTTCGAGTTCCTGGGCATCGACGTGCGCGCGCTGCTGGCGCCGCTGGCGCTGGTGTCGCTGGCGCTGTCCCTGGGCTCCCGGCAGCTGGTGGAGGACATCCTCGCCGGCATCACCATCGTGTTCGAGGGCGAATACCAGGTGGGCGATGTGATCGACGTGGGCGGCTACCGCGGCAAGGTGGTGGAGGTGGGCGTGCGCACCACGAAGCTGCTGGGCAGGGGCGACAACATCAAGATCATCAGCAACCGCGACGTGCGCAACGTGCTGAACATGAGCCGCATGAACTCCTGGATCGACATGGAGTTCAGCGTGGCCAACACCGTTCCGATCCAGAAGATCGAGGAGATCATGGATCGCGAGCTGCCCGGGATCGGCCGGTCGATCCCCGACATCATCAGCGGCCCGATCTACAAGGGCATCGTTTCGATGAACGGCAGCCGCATCACGATCGCCGTCACCTGCGAATGCAACGAGGAGGTCAGCTTCCGCGTGCAGCGCGACCTCTATGCCAGGTTCCACGAGATGTTCGAGCGGGAGAGCCTGCCGCTGGCGTAGGACTTCTGCTATGTCGCCGGGGCGACAAAGCAGAATTTTAGTATTTAGTATTTAGTGGTTAGTATTTAGTGGTGGGGCAAATCCCTACGGGATTTGTTTGATTTGAAGGAAACGCAGAGGATTCATCGTCCTCCGATCCCTTCAATCAAAAGAAATCCGCAAGGATTTCTTCCTCCACTAGATACTAAATACTAAATACTAAATACTAAATACTGAATACCTACCCCCCTTCCTCCAGCCGGCGCATGAAGCGCACGAACAGCGCCGTGGCCGCGGCGCAGCAGAGGACGTCGGCGATGGGGGTGGCCCAGACGATGCCGTAGACGGGGACGGCCTTGAGGAGCAGGAACATCAGCGGGATGTCCAGCAGGCCCTTGCGCATGACGGCCAGCAGGAAGGACTTCTTGCTCTCGCCCACGGCCTGGAAGAAGGAGATGATGCCGTAGGCGAAGGCCGAGAAGGGCCCGCCGAGGCACAGGATCTGCAAAAAGCGCGCGCCGTAGGCCAGGGAGTCGGATTCGTGGCGTATGAACAGGCCGATCAGCTGCCGGCTGAACAGCAGCCCCGCGGCCATGCACAGCGCGGCCAGGACCACGGAGATGGCGATGGAGATGCGCAGGGCGCGCTTCATGCGCCGGTGGTTGC
>JAZSAA010000091.1:0-2279 GCA_045601625.1 Clostridia bacterium
TGCCCTCCTCCAGCACGGTCATGCCCATGGACAGCTGGCAGGTCTTCAGCACGTCAGGATGGATGAACTGGTTGATGACGCGCTTGTTGCTGGTCTGGGCCGCGCCGCAGGGCTTCTTGGCCGCGTCGGCGATGCGGATCAAGCGGGTCTCATAGCTGGTGTGGGCCGGGGCCGACACGATGTAGAACTTCGCGGGCTGGGCCGGATGGTCGGAGGCGAAGGTGACCTCCTTCGCGCCGCGGGTGATGTACAGGCAGTCCTTGTAGCCCAGCTCGTACACGGTGCCGTCCACGGTCACGGTTCCCGCGCCGCCCACGTTGAACATGCCGCATTCCCTGCGCTCCAGGAAGAAGTGGGTGCCGAAGTTCTTCCACACGTCGATGCCCTTGTCGATGGCCACGGTGTCGTTCACCGGCATGACGCCCAGGGTCACCATGCGGTCCACATGGCTGTACACGGCCACCACCTCGTCGGCCACGAACAGCTTTTCAATCAGGAACTCGTTGCGGGTCTCTTCGGTGGTGTAGCGCTTGAAATCGCGCTGATTGCAGGAATAACGGATGTCCATAGGCGTTTCTCTCCTTGACTGGTAATTATTTCGGAAACCGTTATAAAATTATAATGGTATAACCGAAAATTGTCAACGGAAAACCTCACATTATTCCCCGTGCTTGGACAATCTGCGCATGAGTATGAGCCCGACGATCAGCAGCGCGGGGAACGCGCAGCCCACCAGCATGCCGGCGCGCAGGTCGTCTCCGGCGCGCTGGGTGACCCAGCCCACCAGGCCCGGCCCGAAGGCCCCGCCCAGGTCGCCCGCCATGGCAAGCAGCGCGAACATGGCCGTGCCGCCCAGGGGCAGGCTCCTGGAGGAGATGCTGAGGGTGCCCGGCCACATGATGCCCACCGAAAAGCCGCACATCACGCAGCCGATCAGCCCCAGCATGGGGTTGGCGGACAGGGAGGCCAGCACGTAGCAGCCCAGGCACAGCGCGCCGGAGCCCAGCATGGCCCGGGTCAGGTCCAGCTTCTCGCCGTATTTTCCGTAGATCACCCGGCTGATGCCCATGGTGACGGCAAACAGGCAGGGCCCCAGCAGGTCGCCCAGGGTCTTGCTCAGCCCCAGGGCGGATTCCGCGAAGGCGGAGGCCCACTGGGACATGGACAGCTCGGAAGCCCCGGAGCACACCATCAGCAGTACCGCCACCCAGAACAGCGGCACGGCGAACAGCTGGCGCATGGACATGCCCTTGCCATCCTCCACCAGGTGCTCGATGGAGCAGGTGGCGAAGTTGTAGATGTTGTAAATCGGCACCAGCGCCCACAGGCAGGCCAGAAGCCGCCACTGGCGGATGCCGAAGGCGGCGAAGAACAGCGTGGACAGCAGTATCGTGCCCACGGAGCCCCAGCAGTAGAACGAGTGCAGCAGGCTCATCACTGATTCCTTGTTGTCGAAGGGGCAGGCCTCCACGATGGGGCTGCACAGCACCTCGATCAGCCCGCTGCCGATGGCGTAGACCACCACGCAGCAAAGGATCCCCGCGAAGGGGCTCGGGCACAGGTCCGGCACGAAGGCCAGCCCGATCAGCCCCAGCGCCGAGGCCACCTCCGAAGCCACGATGGCCCGGCGGTAGCCGATGGCGTCCACCAAGCGGGCGCAGAGCACGTCCACCACCAGCTGGGTCAGGAAAAACACCGACGAGATCAGCGCGATCTGCCCCAGGGGGATGCCGTAGTCGGCATGGAAGGTCAGAAACAGCAGCGGCACGAAGTTCGCCGCGATGGCCTGGGTGATGAACCCCAGGTAGCAGGCCCGCAGGGTCTTTTGGTAATTCTTTTTCATAGGTGTGTCTGTATGTGCCGAAAGGCATTTTTGTAGGGGCGCCGCATCGGCGCCCCTACAGTCGAATCAATACAATAGTGGTATCTGTTCAGTTACATACAAATTCTGATTTGTCGCGGAGCGACAAATCAGAATTTCAGTGGTTAGTATTTAGTATTTAGTGGTTAGTGGAGGAGGAAATCCTAACGGATTTCTTTTGATTCAAGGGATCAAGAAACGTTGAAGCCTCTGCTGTTTCCCTTTAATCAAACAAATCCGTCAGGATTTGTACCGCCACTAAATACTAACCACTAAATACTAAATACTCAAATTCTGATTTATCGAGCATCAGCTCGATAAATCAGAATTACCCGAACTGAATAGATACCAATATTATCAATTCAGGTGGAACGCCTCTTCGATGGCCTTGACCTCGTCGTCGGTGATGTACACCACG
>JAZSAA010000092.1:0-2814 GCA_045601625.1 Clostridia bacterium
CCGGACGAGGTCGCGGCGCGGATTGAGGAGGCCTTTCATGAAGCTGTTGATCGTTAACGGGCCCAATTTAAACCTGCTGGGCATCCGGGAAAAGCACCTGTACGGCGATCGGGACTACGACGCCCTGTGCGCCGCCATACGGGGCTGGGCGGAGGAACTCGGCGCAGAGGTGGAGCTGTTCCAGTCCAACCACGAGGGGGCCATCGTGGACCGCATCCAGCAGGCGTACTTCGACGGCACCCAGGGCATCGTCATCAACCCCGCCGCCTACACCCACACCAGCGTAGCGATCCTGGACGCGCTGAAGGCGGTGCAGCTGCCCGCGGCGGGGGTCCACCTGACCGACGTGAACGCCCGCGAGCCCTTCCGCCACGTCTCCTACCCCGGCATGGCCTGCCAGGCCCACTTCATCGGGATGGGCTTTGAGGGATACCGGAGGGCGATGGAGTGGATGATGGAGAACGCGCCCGGGCGTTGAGCTTCAGATGAAAGCCCGCGGATTTCCCCGCTTTTTCCTGTGGTCTGTGTTTTTTCGGTGATCAGAAGCAGAAATACCACCTGTGACGCGTACAGGGGCGGCATGATGCCGCCCCTGTACGATTATCGGGATAAACCCCCGCATATCGACGACGAACTGCGCCCCTGCTCCGGCGATGATTGCGCCATAATCCCCGCGGATGCAGACGGGCAAATCATCATTCCTAATCGCTGACCTTCACCTTCCGTTTGGCCGTCACGCCGCCATAGCTGACCTTGATGGTGACACTCTTCTTACTCAGCTCCTTTGTGGCGCTTCCCTTGATGGTCACCCTGGCGACGCCCTTCCTGTTCGTCTTGGCCGCGTAAGTCTTTCCATTGAAGGTGAAGATGACCTTCCGATTCCTGACCGCCTTGCCGTTCACCTTCAGGCTCGCCTTCAGTTTGAGCTGGCTGCCCCGCTTGACGGAGGGAATATCTCCGAGCGTCAGCGCAATTTCTCCCCACTGGGCGTAAAGGGTGGTATCCTCCTTCACGGTGATCTTCGAGCCGTCCTTGTACGCCTTTCCGGAGCCCTTCTGCCTGGTATTCCACTCGATGAATTCATACTTCGAGCGGGTGAAGGTGTTCAGCGGAATGGCGGTCTTTTCGCCTCTCTTCAACTTCAACGACGCCATCCTGCCCTTGCCGCCATTGCTCTTGAAGGTGAGCTTGACGATTTTGCCCTTCTCGTCGACGTAGACCGTCTTCTTTCCCCTGGCAGGGACCTTCATGGAGATCACATCGCTCTTGCGCATCGAGCCGTTATCCTCGCCGGTCTCGATGACAAAGCCAACATTCTTTCCCGCCGCAGGGGCTTTTTCGCCGCCCAGATAGAGTTGGCCCCTGGCCGTGTAGAGGCCGGTCTTTTCATCCTTGTGGAACTGGTCCCTGTTGCCGGTGTCGATGGTCTGGATTCCCAGCAGGTGATACAGGATGCCCCTGATATCGATCAGGCCGAGAGGCCCCTTCATGTCGCCCTCCTTCACCTTGTCCCCAACAAGGTAGAATTCGACCCACTTGAAGTCGCCGCTCTCCTCATATTCGACCTCCACCGTAGGCGCGTCGCCGCTGTTCTCATAGGTCACCTTTTTCGGCACCGGCTTGCGGTCCGCCGCCAGGACGCCCATGGGAAGTACCCCGATACAGAGCGCCAGCACCAGGATGAGGGTTATCAGCTTCTTCATCATCTAACGCTCCTTTCATGTCCCGATGGAAATACAGCGCCATAAAGACTGTCTGCTCCGGATAATCGCCCGTCAGGTTGGTTTACCGTGTTACAAACGACAGCGTGCCGATGATGGCGGCCGCCTCGGCCTCGGCGTCTTCGCCGTCCAGCCAGAAGGCGATTTCCACATAGTCGCCGCCGTCCTCCAGCGCGTAGGTGAGGGTGGCGTACGCCTGTCCCTCATAGGTCTCCTCGGCGCGGTACCAGGCGATGTCGATGCCGTTGATATTGCCGTCTGTCACGACCTCCGTCGCCGCGTATTCCGCAGCCTCCGCCTCGACGAAAGCGGCGAGGGTATCCGGGTAGCCCTCCCTGGCGAACTGATACACGTCGAAGTCCAGCAGCGTGTCCGGGCTGTGCATATAGGTCACCATGTCGTCCCTGACCTCTTCCTCGGTGCGTTCTCCCTCGACGAAGCTGTCCGGAATCATGACGGTATAGACGGATGTGCCCAGCCGGAACGCCTTCATTCCCCCGGCCTCCGCGACGGCGCAGGCCCCCAGGAGCATGACGCACAGCGCCAGTGCAATGATCCTGCGTTTCATAAGCTCACTCTCCCGTTTCCTATTTATCCTTGTTCCTGCCGACGACGTTGAGTATCGCCATCAGTATGCCGCCGACGAATACCGCCAGCCAGCTGTGTTCATAGCTCTTTGCCAGGGTTCCCCACACGATCATCACGGCTACGGAGACGATCGGGATGATGATGTTCCATGTCTTGAGATTCATTCACAACCCTCCCTTATTGCAGGAGGCATCGGTACAACCGGCACCTCCTGCCGTTTTGTTATTCGTTTTCTTCAGCTCGCCTGTCCCATCAGGCTGCCCAGCTCCGGCGCCTGCTGCATGACGGTGCCCAACAGCGCGCCCAGGCCGTTGGCCTGGATATCGCCATACAGGCCCTGCGCCGCTTCGCTGTTGGCGTCCTGCATGATGTCCTCCACGGCCAGCACAGTCTTGCGTGCGTTGCCCACGGGCAGGGTACGGCCGCCGCCGTCGGTGATCTCCACGGCAACGGTCATCAGCGGAGCCTTGTCGTTCATGAAGAACACGTCAAAGGTCATGCTGCC